>JBDUEC010000001.1:0-39258 GCA_040002655.1 Rhodoglobus sp.
TGGTCGGAACTGTGGTCTCGTGGGCCTTGGTGCCCGCGCCCTCGAGGATGCGGATTGTTGACGCGTGATCCGGGTAACCGATCGAGGCCTTCATGATGAATCGGTCGAGCTGGGCCTCCGGAAGCCGGTAGGTGCCAGCCTGTTCGATCGGGTTCTGGGTGGCGATGACCATGAACGGGGAGCCGACGTCGTGGGTGACGCCGTCAACGGTCACGTGGCCCTCCTCCATCACCTCGAGGAGCGCGGACTGGGTCTTCGGGCTGGCGCGGTTAATCTCGTCGGCGAGCACGATGTTGGCGAAGATCGGGCCCTGATGAAACTCGAATGCGCCCTTGCCCTGGTCGTAGATGCTGACGCCCGTGATGTCGCCGGGAAGGAGGTCGGGGGTGAACTGCACCCGGCTGTTCGTGCCGCCAACACTCTGCGCGATCGCCCTCGCCAGGGAAGTCTTGCCGGTGCCGGGGAAGTCCTCGAGCAGAAGGTGGCCCTCACTCAGCAGGGCCGTGAAGCCAAGGCGCACCACAAAGGTCTTGCCAAGCAGCACCTGGTCGACATTCGCCACGAGACGGTTGAAGATCTCGGCGAACCAGCTGGCTTTCTCTGGGGTCATGGTCATGGCGTGTCCCTAGTCATAGTCGTGCCCGTTGTAGCTGATGTCGTAGGTGAGACCACCGTTCGCGATCACCCGGATCGTGAGATATGCCGGTTGCAGGCCGAGCAGACCGGTGTCGACCTGGCAGGTACCTGGCTGCGACGTGTCCGCGGCTGCAAAGCTGCCGCCGCCGGGCGAGTTGCCGCACGCGTACTGGATGCCCTCATACGATCCCGACGGCCAGCCTAGCCAGTTGAAGGTCGCCGTCCCACTCACGCTCACGGAGAATGTTGCCGTGAGACTACTGATCTGCGGGTCAATCGCGGTGCCGAGCGGGAACGCGGCCGAGTAGGTGGACTGGCAGACCGGCCCAGTGTCGTAGGTGCGGCAGGCGCGCACCTGAACGCCGACGTCGTGACCATACTGCTGCCCGCTCCCGGTCAGGAACTGGTTGAGCCCGATCGGCCCGTACTCGGTTGCGTCGACGTTCGTGAACTTGTAGTACAGCGTGTACTCGCCCGTGAGGTCGTCCCCGCCGATCGACCCACCAGTGAGCGTGAAGTCGAAGACCGACCCGTTGGCGCTGGGTCCGCTCTTCTGCAGGTCAGTGACGATTCCCGGCGGCGTGTGGGCGACGACGATCGGGCTGGCCGTGCATCCGATGCCGTTGTAGGCGAAGACCATCAGCGAGTACGTGGCGTTGGCGGAGAGCCCGTCGAACTCGGTGGACCCCGCGGTGCCCGCATCGATGAGCGTCGCGCCGTTCGCCGAAACCGTTCCATTGGCCGCACAGGTCGGGGCAGCTCCCGTGAACGCCGCGGCAACATAGTCGGAGATCGGCCGCCCGTTTGAGTCGAACACGGCGCCCCAATCCAGGGTCACCGAGCTGTCGGCAACCAGGCCGGCGGTCGGGGCTCCGTTGGCGATCGGCGGGCCCGCGGGGGTCTCCGATTGCGGTTCGCTGGTGTTCCAGATCGAGAGCGCGGTGAAGGCTGCGTTCCGCGGGCTCACTGTGAAGCTGACAGCGACCCCGTTGGTGAGACCCCACTCTGCCGGTGTGTTCCACGAGCAGGTTCCGCCGCTGCAGGCGGAGGGGTTGACATCCGTTTCATTGGCCCCGACGACCACGTGGTACCGGTCGACCGGGGACCCGCCGGCTGGCGTGGAGACCTGTGTCCACTCCAGGTGGATGCCGTGGTCAAGCGGCGCGGACGACACAGCGGGCGGGGCGGGCGGGATGATGTCCGACCACACCTCCGGACTCAGGGCCGACGGATCCGAATCGCCAATCGAGTTATGGGCGACCACCGAAACCGTGACGGAGTTGGACGGGCCGTTGCCGGGGGTCGACAGGTCGCAGGTGGTTGCCGGGCAGTCCCGGGTCGAGATCAGTGCCCCGCCTGCTTTGAACACCGACACCGTGTAGCCGGTGATCGGCGAGTTGTTGAACGAGCCGGCGTTCCAATGCATCGTGATGGTCTTGTCGGAGAAGCCGCTCGGCAGGGCGTTGGTCGGCGGGTCAGGCCGATCCTGGATCGAGATCCTGATCGAGCCCCACACGTAGCGGTCCGGGTCGCCGGATGCGTCGGCCACCTCGTACTGGAGGCTCACGTCTGCGGTCACCGCGGAGGGGTCGATCGTCACCGAGAGCGTGCTCTTGTTCGCACTCGGGGTGATTGTGACACCAGCTGGCAGCGCCCCGCCATCGATTCCGCGGATCGCGATCACCTTGAGCGGCTTGCCGGGGAACGGGTTCGTGGACTCGTCATTGGTGAGAACGTCGACGGTGCTGGTGGTGCCGCGCTTGACGATCGCGACATCCGGCGTCGGCTGCAGCAGCGGCCGGGTGGACTGCACCACTGTGAGTTGGATGCGCCCGGACTGCCCCGTCGCAAGGTCGTCCTTCACGCCCAACGTGAGCGCCGTGACACTCCCCTTCACGGCGTCATCATCCGCCTTGATGGTGAGCTTGCTGCCATTGAGGGCGTAACTGAACCCGGTCGGGGCCGGCGCGAGCGCCGAGTACGCGAGTTCGCCGAGATCATCCGGGTACGGATAGGTGGTGAGCTTGAGGAGATCCAGTTCCTTCTGCTGGCCGGGCTCGAAGTCGAGCACGGCGCCGTCGAACACCGGAGGCTGGTTGTTGCGCGGCAGCACTGTGATCGGCAGCACCAGAATTGCCTTGTGACCGTTCGGGTCGCTCGCCGACGTGCCATCCGTCACCTCGAACGAAATGGAGGCCGGCCCGAAGTACTTGTCTGCGCTCGTGAACACCAGCGTGTCCTGGTCGACCACGAGATCCTCGCCGTTCGAGTGGGTCGCCCGCACCGTACTGGTGTCCGTCAGCCGAACCTGCTTGCCACCGACCGCGACCACGTAGTCGTTGAGGTTGATCGTGAGCGCGTCCTCGCTGTGCACCGTGAGGGGCTGGGCGCGGCGGTCGAGTTGCGGCAATGCGTCGTCGAGCCCTGGCACCTTGATGAATGCATAGCTGGTGATCTTCGGGTCATCGGGATGGGTGACGACGAACGGGATGATCTGCCCCTGGTCCTGGATCGTCACCCTGATTCGCTTGTTCGAGGTCACCTGTGCGACGTCGCCATAACCGGGGTATACGGCGAGCCCGAGCGAGCGGGCACTTCCGTCTGCGAAGAACACGTTGGCAAGCACATCCACGTTCACCGAGGTCCGGCCCTGCACATCGGACAGGGTGAGCACGGTGTCGCGCGCCACCGGATACGCACGCGGGGCATCCGGATCGACCTTGACACGAATGAAGTTCTGGCTGGTGCCGCCGAACTCGTTCTCGATCGAGTAGATGACCCCATAGGTGCCGGGTGTCTTCGGCGGCGTCACCTTCACCACGTTCCCAACGATCTCCGCCGTGGTCTGCGCGTTATTCGGCTCGACACGGGTGACGCTGAGCGGACTGCCATCTGGATCGGAGTCGTTGGCGAGCACCTCGACGTTCACGGTGACTCCCGGCCGAACAGTGACCTCGTCGAGCACGGCCACCGGGTTGCGCGCGCCGTCGAGGCGCGGGCTGATCCCCACCCGTACGGTTCCGGTCGCCCGCATACCGAGAGCGTCAATCACGGTATACGTGAAACTGTCTGTGCCCGCCGAGTACGTGCCCGCTTGGTAGACGAACGAATCGGCACCGGTGGATTGAACCGACCCCTTCTCGGGGTTCGTCGCCTGCCCGAGGAGCTGCACCGAGTCGCCGTCCGGGTCGATGCCGGTGAGTGGGATCGTGATCGCCACGGACTGGCCGGCGAGCACCCGAGCCGTGACCGTCGCAGGCACCGGCGCGTTATTCGTGGCGGCATCCGCTTCGCGCACCGCGATGTGCACCTGAGCGCTCGCGCGCTGGCCGTCCGGGCCTTCGACCTGGTACACCGCCGTGAAGTTGCCGGTCTTGTGGGGCGCTAGGTACCGCAGCTGGTTGTCTGAGGCGAACAGCAGGCCGGAGCCCTGCGGGAGGGCCTGGGCGAGTTCGGGCACCAGGGTGAGGTCGGCATCATCCGGATGCTCATCGTTGTCGAGCACGGGAATGTCGATCGCCTGCCCCACGCGCGCCGTGATGGAATCGTCGTTCGCCACCGGCGCCTGCATGTGGATGGGTGCCGCTATCTCCACGACCGTGATGACACCCTCGGCTTCCGCCAGCCCATTGCTGATGCGGTAGTTGAAGGTGACCGGCCCATCGTCGAGCGGCTTGTCGAGGCTGACCCGCACGAACCGCTGGTCAAGCACCTGGGCTCTCACCCCCGAGGCCGCCGGAACATTCATCACGCCGGTGACCAGCAGCACCCCGCCGGCCGGGTCCTGGTCGGTGCCGGCGACATCGACCCGCTCGTCGCTGAGGGTGTGCACGAACACGGTCTTCGGGATGGTGATCGGCTTGGTGTTCGCGTCTGGCGGGGATGCGACATCGATGCGCACCAGCCCGGTCACCGTCTGGTCGCCGTCGGTGACCACGTATTCGATGTAGTGGGTACGCACCTGGTCGCTCGAGAAGCGGAACGTACCCGTCTCGTAGCTCGGCACGATTGTCACAGCCGACTTGGCCGGCACACTGTTGAGCCGCACCGTGCCGTTGCCGCCGCGCACGTGGTCGAGCGGCGAAACCGTTATCTCCTGTCCCGCGTAGGCGAGCACTTCGAAGGGTTCCGCAATCAGCGGTACCTGTCCGGCCGGCTTGACGCTGACGGAAACGGTGCCAGAGCCTTCTGCACTCCCGTCGGAGACGAGCAGGGAGACGATGGCAAGGTTGGTTCCGCTCTGCCCATCGGAGTAGACGATTGTGCCCTCGGGCTTGTAGCTGACCGAGTTCGGCGAAGCGACGGATGCCGCGGTCAAGTAGATCGCGTCGCCGTCTGGATCGACCCAGTCGCCCAGCACCTGCGTCGTGACTCTCCCGCCGGACTGCACGGTCGCCTTCGTGGTGCGTACCTGCTCTGGCGGCGAGTTCTCGGTGGGCTGGCGCACGGTGACCGACACGTGCGCCGTCGCGTTGCCACCCCGGCCATCGCTGATCGTGTACGAGAACTCGATGGAGCCCGTCGCGCCGGGCTGGAGCGTGAGCTGCAGTTGCTGCTTCTCGTTGATCAGATCGATGCGACCGACGCTCTCGTCGATCGGCGAAACGCTGTCGATCACGAGCACGTCCCCGTTCGGGTCGTAGTCGTTCAGGAGCACCGGCAGCACTGTGGCCCTGGCCGGGCGCGCGCCGAACACGTCGTCGATGGCAATCGGCGGCTGCTGCACCTTGTCCACCTCGGGCGGGGTGTCCTGGTCGTTCTCCTGCTGTTGTGGTTGATTCTCATCGACCGTGATCAGCTCATCCCAGTTGTCGATGAGCTCGCCACTGCGTTGCACGGCCCACGATCCACCGGAGCGCTCGTCGTTGAGTACGAGGCGGTCGCCGTTCGCGACGAACGAGAGCACCGGGGCACCGGTCATCCCGGTGAGGTCGAGCGTCTGCCCGCCGGCGGCGTCGCCCGCACACTTGCGCCATGCCTGCGCCGTGGTCCAGGCAGCGAACTCACAGCCGCCCATCACCATCGGTCGGGCGGCCGGGCCGAAGTCCCCCGTAACGACCGGCGTCGGGTTGCCGCCGCCGAGTGGCACGCTGACCAGACCGCCGGAGTGCGAGACGAGCACCGCGTCGCCCGACGTGCTCGGGTCTTGCAGCACAGCGTCCGAGGCCTCGATGAGCCCCGAAAGGTCGACGGAGTGACCGTCGAGGTAGAGCATTCGGGCGCGCGCGTCGAACACCGCCCATCTTCCGTCGACAGACGTGACGCTGAAGTCGCCGCCCGCGTCAGCGACCGGCACCGTCGTGGTGGAGTCCACCGCGTCAGAGAGCGCGGCGTTGAGGCGATAGAGCTGCTGCGTCTCCGGGGAGAACGCGAACATCATGCCGTTCGCGTCGACATCCGCCACCGCGTTCACGCCGAGACTGAGAGTGGATGGCGACTCTGCATCGAAGGACGCCAGGTCGCGAGCGGCCACGATCCACACCTCGCCGGTGCCCCTCTCGTGGATCACCACGTTCTTGCCTGCGAGGAACACCTCCGGCCGGTTCGGAGGCAGCGGCACGCTGTCGGTGACGGTCGAGGTGGCCGGGTCGATGATGTCCAGCTTGCTGTTGCCCCGGTCGAACAGCAGCACGGTCGAGCCCTGCTGCACGACACTGATGTCGCTGCCCGTCGTCGGAACCACTGTGTTGAGCTCGAGCACCTCGGTGTTCGCGCGGCCGATGACCTGCTGCTGGCCGTTGGCCACCCAGACTGAGGCGTCACCCAGGTCGAGGCGCTGCGCGGTGTAACCAGTGGACACCACGGCGACGGTCACGACCAGCGCGGTGATCACAGAACCGCTCGTCGCAGTCGCGACGAGCGATTTGTGGGCGGCGAGCCATTGCCTAAACACGACTCACCATCATCCGGGCACGTCCGCGCACTTCTCGCTCGATGGCGAGCCGGTCTTGCCGTCACGGTTCACGGTCACGGTGATGCAGACGCGCTCGCCCGGCTGGGTGTCCACCACGAACTGGGGCGCGCGCTGGATGCTTGACCCGCCATCACTGGTGACGATCTGGTACGAGTCCCCGGAAGCGAGCCCCGGATCGGACCAGCTGAACTCAATGGTTTCTGTGCTGGTCTTGGCTGAGATGTCGGAGACGACCGGGATCGTGTCGCTGTTTGAGCGGATCAGCACGAGCGTCGCAGTCGCTCCAAGTGCGATCACCAGCACCGCGGCCGCGACGAGACCCCAGGCCAAGGCCTGCATCCCGCGGCCCTGCGGCATCGGTCGCGTGCCCGTGCTTCGCGGGCCCACGGCGCTGTGCTTGAGCGTGCCCACCGCGTCGTATGTGCCTCCGGCAGTCGCCGCGCGCCGCTTGCGACGGCGGCTCGCGACACTGGAGCCTGCGCCCACGATCCCGCGGATGCGCGTGCGATCCTCCAGGTCAGCCACCGTGGCGAGCGCCCAGTCATCCATCGCGACCTCGATGGGAGTCTGTGGTACTCCAATCTCGGTCTCCACGGCCTGGAACTCGTGGATCAGCTCGAGCACACTGCCGGGGCGGTTGTCGGGTTTGCGCGACATCGCCCTCACCAGTGCGCGCTCCAGGCTCTGCGGCACGTCGGTGCGGCCGATCGGCTGGGGTTTGGCCCGGTTGATGCGGGAGATGAGGTCGGTCGACTTATTCGACTCCCCGGGGATCTCGAACGGCGATCGCCCGGCCAGCAGCGAATACACCGTCGCGGCGAGCGCCCACGTCTCCGAGGCGATCGATCCTGCAGTCTCGTCCATGAGCACCTCGGGGGCAGACCACGGGATCGACATCCCGACGGCCTCCTGGTCGTCCGACTCGCTGAGCGTGGCTGCGATGCCGAAGTCGGAGAGCACCGGATGCCCGTATGCGGTCATCAGGATGTTCGACGGCTTGATATCGCGGTGCAGCACCCCCGCACGGTGGGCGGTCTCGATGGCGCTGCCGATCTTCACCGCGATTCGCAACACCTCCGGCACCGGCAACCGCTCTGAGCGGTAGCGCTGGCTGAGCGACGCGGAGCACAGTTCCATCACGAGGTAGGGCCGACCATCCGACGACACGCTCGCCTGGTACACCGTGAGTATCGACGGATGCGCGCTCAGCTGCGCCATGAGGTTCGCCTCGGCCTGGAACATCTGGCGCACCTGGTCGTTGACCACCTCGCTCAGCATCACCTTCACCGCGACCTGGCGGCGCGGCATGTTCTGCTCGTAGAGGAAGACGTCGGCAAATCCGCCGGAGCCGAGGATGCGAATGTGCGAGAACCCGGGAAGGGTGGGGGGTTGCGAAGGCAATCGCCGCGCCACGATTACCCCCTCTGCGAGTCGACGGATTCCGTCCATTGTAGGTGGGTGCACTACCGATCCGACCGGACTGTGACCCGAACGGGGGCCATGGGATCCGCCCCCTTTACGGGGCAACTTTCGTGTGTTAGTCAGTGCCGTTCGGGGCGTGGAACGGTGGATTCGATGTCCAACTCGAGGGGTGCATCGAGCACATCGACGACGATCGTTGTGACGTTGTCCCTGCCACCGGACGCGAGTGCGGCATCCACCAGGGCGCTCGCCGTCTCGCTCGCGCTGAGACTCGCTGCCAGGTGCAAGCGGATGCGCTCGTCGCTGATCTCCTTGGTGAGCCCGTCAGAGCAGACCAGCAGCCGCAAACCGGTGCGCACCGGGACCATCCACAGGTCGGGCGTCGGCTGCACGTTGAACCCCACCGCCCTGGTGATGATGTTGCTGTCGGGATGATGCTCCGCCTCGCGCGGGGTCAGCCGACCGGAATCCACGAGTTCCTGCACGACGGAGTGGTCAACCGTGACCTGGGTGAGTTCATTGTGCTCGAAGCTGTACACCCGGCTGTCGCCGATGTTGAACACAGCGAAGTAGGGCGCGCCGTCGATCATGGTGAGCACGGCGCCGGTCACCGTCGTACCGACCCCGAGTTCGCTGTCCCCCGCGATCGTGTCGATGTCACTCGTCGCGTGTTCGAGCGCGCGTTCGATCTCCTCCGGCGGCAGGAACTCGGCGGTGATCGCCTCGGCGAGCCGGGTCACCACGGCGTTGCTGGCGAGGTCGCCCGCCGCGTGGCCGCCCATGCCGTCCGCCACCGCGAAGAGTGGCGAGTGGGCGACGTAGCTGTCCTCGTTGGCCGCACGGCGCCGGCCGGTGTCGGTCGTCGCGGCCCAGGCCAGGCGGATCGTGGCATCCGGTCGTCCAGGAAGCGCGACGATGTGCGCCGTCTCGCTCCTGCCGATTGCGGTCACGACTGCCCTTCTACTTCGGGTACTTGGGGAGGTAATGCGGCGCGCGGAACCAGGCGCTGCATGGGGAGGATCTCGACGATGTTGCCGTCGCCGATGTCGACTAGGGTGCCGGGCGACACTACCACCGACTCGCCCTGCCGTAGCTTTCGCGGGGCACTGCCCGGCACCACCACGACGGAGCCGTTGGTCGACTTCAGGTCGGTGACGATAACGGATGCCCCCAGCTGCCGCACCTCGAGGTGTGTGCTCGACACCTCCTGCTGCGGCGACGGCACGACCACAAGGCGCGGCACGACGCCGGTCTGGATGCGCGGCGATGCGGGCCTGCGCCCGAGGTAGGCGGGCACATCGAGCGCGATCGCCTCAGAGTGCTCCCCAATGCGAAACCGGTAGTGCAACGTCTCGGGCAACTTCGGTGCGGGGGGCGGATCGACGAGAGCCGCCCGCTCGCGGGGGCCGGCGTTCCCGCTGCCGACGACCGTGTCATCGAGATCCTCAAACGGCGCCGTCGCGGTCACCGGGCGCGACGCCGCGACGACGGTGTCGTCGAGATCGGTCACGAGGTCAAGGGTAGTCGCGCGCCTGCTGCAACCGATATATGAGGTGCGGCGGTTCGCCTGATCGGGACTCGTGGCGCCGCTGGTGACGAAGCTCAGCCGATGAACGACATGACGTGCTTGACCCGCGTGTAGTCCTCGAACCCGTAGCTGGAGAGGTCCTTGCCGTAGCCGGAGTGCTTGAAACCGCCGTGCGGCATCTCCGCCACCAGCGGGATGTGGGTGTTGATCCAGACGCAACCGAAGTCCAGGTGCTTCGCGAAGCGCATCGCGCGGGCGTGATCCTTGGTCCATACGCTGGATGACAGCCCGTACTGCACTCCGTTGGCCCACTCGAGTGCCTGCTTCTCATCGGTGAACTTCTGCACGGTGATCACCGGGCCGAAGATCTCGTTCTGGATCGCGTCGTCGGTCTGCTTCAGTCCCGATACGACGGTCGCCTCGTAGAAGTACCCCTTCGAGCCCTGGCGGTGCCCGCCGAGCTCGATCTTCGCGTTCTTCGGAAGCGCATCGATGATGCCGGAGACCCGCTCGAGCTGGCTCGCGTTGTTGACCGGCCCGAACAGGATGCCATCCTCATTCGGCGCACCGGTCTTCGCGTTGTCCTTCGCGTAGGCCGCGAGCGCCGCCACGAACTCGTCGTGGATGTTCGCGTGCACGAGCACCCGGGTTGCCGCGGTGCAGTCCTGGCCCGCGTTGAAGTAGCCGGCGATCGCGATCCCTTCGACCGCTGCCTCGATGTCAGCGTCGTCAAACACGATCACCGGGGCCTTGCCACCCAACTCGAGGTGCACGCGCTTCAGGTCGTTGGCGGCGGCCTTCGCCACCTCCATGCCGGCGCGCACCGATCCGGTGATCGAGACCATCTGCGGAGTCTTGTGGTCGATCATCAGGCCGCCGGTGGTGCGGTCGCCGGTGATCACGTTCAGCACGCCCTTGGGCAGGAACTCCGCCGCCACCTCGGCCAGCAGAAGTGTGGATGACGGGGTGGTGTCCGAAGGCTTCAGCACGGTCGTGTTGCCGGCCGCGATCGCCGGCGCGATCTTCCACACCGCCATGTTGAGCGGGTAGTTCCACGGCGTGACCTGGCCAATCACACCGATCGGCTCCCGGCGGATGCTGGAGGTGTGGTCCTTCATGTACTCACCGGTCGCCATGCCGGACAGGTGCCGCGCCTCCCCCGCGAAGAAGCGGATCTGGTCGACCGACAGCATGATCTCGTCGGCGACAAGCGACGCGCGCGGCTTTCCGGTGTCCTTCGACTCCAGGTCGGCGAACTCCTCGGCTCGCGCCTCGATGGCGTCCGCAATGCGGAACAGTGCGAGCTGACGCTCGGCCGGGGTGGTCTCGCCCCACTCCTCGAAAGCCGCGGCGGCCGCGGAGAACGCGGCGTCGACATCCGCTGTTCCGGAGACCGGCGACGAGGCGTAGGTCTCCTCGGTGGCGGGATCGATGACGTCGAACGAGCCGTCGCCCTTCGCCGAAACGTACTCGCCGTTGATGAAATTCTTGATCTCGCGCGCGCTCATGAAAATCAACTGTACCCACAAGTTTCGTCGTGCTCTATGCCTGTCACCACGGATTTCGTCCGTCAAATGGCGCGCCTGATTCGGATTCGCTTGTGAGTCGATCACAGGGCTGACAGAATCGAGC
This sequence comes from Rhodoglobus sp., assembly GCA_040002655.1. GTDB lineage: Bacteria > Actinomycetota > Actinomycetes > Actinomycetales > Microbacteriaceae > Rhodoglobus. Next base: position 11,133 of record JBDUEC010000001.1, read on the forward strand.
CATGAGCCCCCCGACTCGCCCTACCCCCAGCAAGCCGATCCAGCTCGACGACGTCTCCAAGGCGATCATCGAGCAACTGCAGACGGATGGCCGCCGATCGTACGCAGAGATCGGCAAGGCCGTCGGCCTCAGCGAGGCCGCGGTACGCCAGCGGGTTCAGAAGCTCACCGACTCCGGGGTGATGCAGGTGGTCGCGGTCACCGATCCGATGCAGCTGGGCTTCTATCGCCAGGCGATGATCGGCATCCGGGTCTCCGGTGACACGACGATCGTGGCGGACCGGCTCGGTCGACTGCCCGCGGTCGACTACGTGGTGCTCACGGCCGGCAGTTTCGACATTCTCGCGGAGGTCGTCTGCGAGAACGACGAGGACCTGATCGAGCTGCTCAACAAGCAGATCAGGGCCATCGAGGGCGTGCAGTCCACCGAGACGTTCGTCTACCTGAAACTTCAGAAGCAGTTCTACAACTGGGGAACGAGATGAGTGACATGACTATCACCGAAACCACCACATACAACGAGGCCGAGCTGCAGCAGAAGGCGAAGGATCACCTCTGGATGCACTTCGCGCGCCAGTCCGTCATGGAGGACGGGCACGGTGTTCCCATCATCGTGAAGGGCGAAGGCCACCACATCTGGGACTCCACCGGCAAGAAGTACTTCGACGGGCTGTCCGGCCTGTTCGTGGTGAACGCCGGCCACGGCCGCAAGCGCCTCGCCGAGGTTGCCGCGAAGCAGGCCGAGGAACTCGCCTTCTTCCCGATCTGGTCGTACGCCCACCCGAACGCGATCGAGCTCGCCGACCGGCTGGCCAGCTACGCGCCGGGCGACCTCAACCGGGTTTTCTTCTCCACCGGCGGCGGCGAGGCGGTCGAGACCGCCTTCAAACTCGCCAAGTACTACTGGAAGCTCATGGGGCGCCCCACCAAGCACAAGGTCATTTCCCGGGCCGTCGCCTACCACGGCACCCCGCAGGGCGCCCTGGCGATCACGGGCATCCCGGCCATGAAGGAGATGTTCGAACCGGTCACCCCCGGCGGCTTCCGCGTGCCGAACACCAACTACTACCGCGCGGCAGAGATGGGCTTCTCCGGCACCGAGGAGGCCTTCGGGCTCTGGGCGGCGAACCGCATCGAGGAGATGATCCTGTTCGAGGGTCCGGAGACCGTGGCCGCGATCTTCCTTGAGCCCGTGCAGAACTCGGGCGGATGCTTCCCACCCCCACCCGGCTACTTCCAGCGGGTACGTGAGATCTGCGACCAGTACGACGTGCTGCTCGTGGCCGATGAGGTCATCACCGGGTTCGGACGCATCGGCAACTGGTTCGCCTCCACGACCTACGGCTTCCAGCCTGACATGATCACCTGCGCCAAGGGGATGACGAGCGGGTACTCCCCCATCGGCGCGACCATCGTGAGTGAGAAGCTCTACGAGCCGTTCAAGCACGGCAACGTGTCGTTCTACCACGGCTACACGTTCGGCGGGCACCCCGTGTCATCCGCTGTCGCGCTCGCCAACCTCGACATCTTCGAGGAGGAGAAGCTCAACGAGAACGTGCGCACCAACTCGCCGATCTTCCGGTCGACGCTCGAGAAGTTGAAAGACCTTCCGATCGTCGGCGACGTGCGCGGCGACGGCTACTTCTTCGGCATCGAGCTGGTGAAGGACAAAGCCACCAAGGAGACGTTCACGGATGACGAATCCGAGCGGCTGCTGCGCGGCTTCCTCTCCAAGGCGCTGTTCGAGGCCGGGCTCTACTGCCGTGCGGACGACCGTGGCGACCCGGTGGTGCAGCTCGCCCCGCCGCTCACCATCGGCCCCGCCGAGTTCGACGAGATCGAGGGCATTCTGCGCAACGTGCTCACCGAGGCCTGGACCAAGCTCTGAGTGTTGACACCGGCCACGGCGACTACCGCGGGCTGAGCTTCTGGCACGAAACCGTGCCGGATGATCTCACCCCGCGGGCGCCGGTGCCGGGCGACCTCGACGTGGATGTCGCGATCATCGGCGGCGGGCTCACCGGGCTCTGGACGGCCTGGTACCTGCTCGATCGCGACCCTGCGCTGCGCATCGCGGTGCTCGAGAAGGAGATCGCCGGATTTGGCGCATCCGGTCGCAACGGTGGCTGGTGCTCCGCGCTCTTCCCTCGCTCGACCGCGTCGCTCGAGCGGGCCCACGGTCGACCCGCGGCACTCGCCATGCGCCGGGCGATGATCGACACCGTGGACGAGGTCGGTGCTGTCGCCGCAGCCGCCGGCATCGACATCGACTACGCGAAGGGCGGCACAGTCGCCTACGCCCGGTCCAGTGTGCAGCTGGATGCGGCGCGGGCGGAGGTCGAGGAGGCGCGCGGCTACGGCGTGGACGAGCTCGAGTTCTGGTCGGAGCACCGGGTGAGGGCCGCCGGTGCGCTCGGCGCGGCGTTCGATCCGAGCTGCGCGCGCATCCATCCCGCGAAGCTGGTGCGGGGACTCGCGCGTGCGCTCGAGAAGCGCGGCGTGGTCATCTACGAGCAGACCACGGTGCTCGACTACTCCCCGCACGCCGTCGTGACCGACCGCGGAACCGTGCACTGCGCGAACTTCGTGGTGGCCACCGAGGGCTACGGGGCGAGCCTGCGCGCTACCCGCCGCAGGGTGCTGCCGCTGTACTCGCTCATGATCGCCACCGAACCCCTGCCCGATTCCACTTGGGATGAGATCGGCATCGCCCACGGACAGACCTTCACCGACTACCGTCACCTGCTGGTTTACGGCCAGCGCACCGCAGACAACCGTTTCGCCTTCGGCGGACGCGGCGCGCGCTACCACTGGGGCAGCGCCATCCGCCCGCAGTACGACCGCTCACCCGCGGTGTTCGGCCACCTGCTGAGGGCACTCGGTGAGCTGTTTCCTGCCATCGGCGATGTCGCCGTGACGCACAACTGGGGTGGGCCACTCGGCGTTCCCCGCGACTGGCACGCGACCGCGAGCTACGACCCCAAGAAGGGCGTGGCCTGGGCCGGCGGCTACGTCGGTGACGGGCTCAGCACCACGAACCTCGCTGGCCGCACGCTGGCCGACCTCGTCACGGGAACCGACTCCGAACTGGTGCGCCTGCCCTGGGTCAACCACACCTCGCCGTCGTGGGAACCGGAGCCGCTGCGCTTCGCCGGGGCGAACGCCGGGCTGCTGGCGATGACAATTGCAGATGCCGAGGAACGCGTGACCCACCGGCCGTCGATTGCGGCGCGCATCATGGGGCCCCTCACCGGACACTGAGCCCGGTTTGCACCTTTTTTGGTGACATGTCATCTTTTTGGGAATGGATCGAGACTTCATGCTCTTGCATGGAGTTATGACTACCTCAACACTGCCCCATCCCGATTACCTCGTCGGCACCTGGACTCTCGACCCCACTCACTCGGAGATCTCCTTCACGGTCAAGCACCTGAAGATCACCAAGGTGCGCGGCACGTTCGAGAAGTTCGACCTGACCATCGTGACGGCCGAGAACCCCATGGACTCGACGATCGTCGCGACCATCGACGTTGCATCCGTCAACACCAGGGTTGAGGCCAGGGACAACCACCTGCGCACCAGCGACTTCTTCAAGGTCGACGAGCACCCGACGATGACCTTCACCGCGACCGCGATCCAGCCGACCGGGGACGACAACTTCACGATCGACGGCAACCTCACGCTGCGCGGCGTAACGCAGCCGGTCACGCTGACCGGCGAGTTCGGCGGTGTTCTGACCGACGGCTACGGCAACACCAAGGCGGGCGCCACCGCGACCGCGAAGATCAATCGCCACGATTTCGGCGTCAGCTGGAACTCGGCCCTAGAGGCGGGCGGCATGACGCTCGGCGACGAAGTCACGATCACTATCGACCTTCAGGTCATTCTGCAGAAGTAGCACTGCACGACGAAGGCCCGGAGCTGCATGCTCCGGGCCTTCGTGCGTTGCGGCTACGCCTACTCCGTCGCGGCGGCGGCGAACTGCGAGTTGTACAGCGCGAAGTAGGCGCCGCCCTTCTCGAGCAGTTGCTGGTGGGTGCCCTGCTCCACGATGTGGCCCGCCTCCATCACGAGGATGAGATCGGCATCGCGGATGGTCGACAACCGGTGCGCGATCACGAAGCTGGTGCGATCCTGGCGCAGGGCGGACATCGCCTTCTGCACAAGCACCTCGGTGCGCGTGTCCACCGAGCTGGTCGCCTCATCCAGGATCAGCACACTCGGCTTCGCGAGGAACGCACGGGCGATCGTGATCAGCTGCTTCTCGCCGGCACTCACGTTGCCCGCCTCGTCGTCGAGCACGGTGTCGTACCCCTCCGGCAGGGAGTGTACGAAGCGGTCGACGTAGGTCGCCGTCGCTGCATCGAGGATCTCCTGCTCAGTGGAGCCGGGCTTGCCGTACGCGATGTTGTCGCGGATGGTGCCGCCGAACAGCCAGGTGTCCTGCAGCACCATCCCCATGCGGGAGCGCAGGTCACGACGGGTCATCGTGGCGATGTCCACGCCGTCGAGTGTGATGCGCCCCGAGTCGAGCTCGTAGAAGCGCATCATCAGGTTGACCAGTGTGGTCTTGCCGGCTCCGGTGGGGCCGACTATCGCGACCGTCTGGCCGGGTTCGGCCACGAGGTCGAGGTCATCGATAAGCGGCTTGTCCTCGGCGTACCGGAACGAGACCTTCTCGAAGACGAGCTTACCGCTGGTGCCCTTCGGCGACTGGGACGGGGCGGCATCCGCTGTCTGCTCCTCGGCGTCAAGCAGCTCGAACACCCGCTCGGCCGAAGCGACGCCCGACTGCAGCAGGTTGGCCATCGAGCCCAACTGGGTCAGTGGCTGAGTGAACTGCCGCGAGTACTGGATGAACGCCGTCACGTCACCGAGACCGAGGCTGCCTGCGGCCACGAACAGGCCGCCAACCACGGCGATCGCCACGTAGACGAGGTTGCCCACGAACATCATGGCCGGCATGATGATGCCGCTCACGAACTGCGCGCCGAAGCTCGCTGCGTAGAGCTCCTCGTTCTTCTCGCCGAAGCGCGTCTCCACCTCGCGGTGGCGACCGAACACCTTCACGAGGGCGTGGCCGGTGAAGGTCTCCTCGATCTGCGCGTTGAGCTCGCCCGTGTGTTTCCACTGCGCCACGAACTGTTTCTGCGAACGCTTCGCGATCACCGAGGTGATGAGGATCGTGAGCGGGATCGTCACGAGGGCGATCGCGGCGAGGATCGGCGAGATCAGGAACATCATCACCAGCACACCGATCACCGTGAGCAGCGAGGTGATGAGCTGGCTCATCGTCTGCTGCAGGCTCTGCGAGATGTTGTCGATGTCGTTCGTCACCCGGCTCAGCAGCTCGCCGCGCTGCATCCGGTCGAAGTAGCTGAGCGGCAGGCGGTTGAGTTTTGCCTCCACGTCGCCGCGCAGGCGGAACACCGTGCGCTGCACGACACCGTTGAGGAACAGTCCCTGCAGGTAGCTGAACACGGAGGCGAGCACGTAGAGCGCCAACACCCACATCAGGATGTGCCCGACCGCGGTGAAGTCGATGCCGACGCCAGGCGTGAGGTTCAGGCCGCTGAGCAGGTCGGCCTGCTGGTCCTTGCCGTCGGCACGCAGCCCGGCGATGATCTGCTCCTTGGTGGCGCCGGCCGGAAGACTCGCCGAGATCGCACCATCGAAGACCAGGTTGATCGCCTCACCAAGCAGCCGCGGTCCGAGCACGCTGAACGTAACGCTCACCACGCTCAGCAGCACCACGAAGATGATGCGCACGCGCTCGGGAATCAGGCGACCGAGCAGCCGCTTGGCCGACGGCCCGAAGGTCATCGATTTCTCCGCGGGCATGCCCATGCCGCCGAACGGTCCGCCGCCCATAGGGCCGCGCCTCACCGGCGGGCGCGGGGGCACAGGGGTTTCTGTGGCTTCGGTGTCGCTCATGCTGCCGCCTCCGCGGTGAGTTGTGATTCCACGATTTCCTTGTAGGTCTCAGAGGTCTCGAGCAGTTCGTCATGGGTGCCGCGGCCGACGATTCGACCGTCCTCCAGAACGATGATCTGGTCGGCCGCCACGATGGTCGAGATGCGCTGGGCGACGATGATCATCGTGGCGCCGGCCACGTCACGTGCGAGTGCCTGGCGGAGCCGCGAATCGGTTGCCAGGTCGAGAGCGGAGAACGAGTCGTCGAACACGTAGATCTCCGGTCGCTTGACGAGCGCGCGCGCAATGGCGAGCCGCTGGCGCTGCCCGCCGGAGACATTGGTGCCGCCCTGGGCAACCGGTGAGTCGAGGCCACCAGGCATCTCCTGCACGAAGTCCTTCGCCTGGGCGGTGGTGAGCGCCGCCCACAGTTCGTCGTCCGTTGCGTCCGGCTTGCCGTAGCGGAGATTGCTCGCGATCGTGCCAGCGAACAGGTACGGCTTCTGCGGCACGAGTCCGATCCGACCCCAGAGCAGATCAGGGTCAAGTTGTTTGACGTCCACACCGTTGATGGCGACCACGCCGTCTGTTGCGTCGAACAGCCGCGGCAGCAGGTTGACGAGGGTCGTCTTGCCAGCGCCGGTGCTTCCGATGATCGCCGTGGTCTTCCCCGCCTCTGCGACGAAGCTCACGTTGCTGAGCACCGGCTGCTCCGCGCCCGGGTAGGCGAAGCTGACATCCTCGAGCTCAACCGTGCCGTGCTCAGTGAACGTGGTCACCGGCGCGGTGGGGGGCCGCACTGTCGACTCGGTGTCGAGCACCTCGCCGATGCGGTCTGCACTCACCGATGCCCGCGGGATCATGATCGCCATGAACGTCGCCATCATGACGGCCCCGAGGATCTGCATGAGGTACTGCAGGAACGCGGTGAGGGTTCCGATCTGCATCGATCCCTCGTCCACCCGGAACGCGCCGAACCAGATGACCGCGACGCTCGAGACGTTGAGCACGAGCATAACGATCGGGAACATGAGCGCCATCAGTCGGCCGGCGCGGTACGCCGAGTCCGTGACATCCTCGTTCGCCTTCTCGAACCGGTCGCTCTCCACGTTCTCGCGCACAAAGGCGCGGATCACCCGGATGCCCGACAGCTGCTCACGCAGGATGCGGTTGATGGTGTCGATGCGCTTCTGCATCAGCCGGAACAGGGGCACCATGCGGGAGATGACCAGGCCGATCGAGATGACCAGTGCCGGGATGCTGACGGCCATCAGCCAGGACAACTGCAGGTCCTGTTGCAGGGCCAGGATCACGCCGCCGATGGCCAGGATCGGGGCGGAGACCAGCATCGTGCAGGTCATCAGCACCAGCATCTGCACCTGCTGCACATCGTTCGTGGAGCGTGTGATGAGGGAGGGCGCGCCGAACTTCGTCACCTCGCGCTCGGAGAACTCGCCGACCCGGTGGAACACGGCAGCGCGCAGGTCGCGCCCCAGTCCCATCGCAACCCGGGCGCCGAAGTAGACCGCCGTGATCGAACAGACGATCTGGATCACGGTGACGCCCAGCATGATCGCGCCGTTCCCGAGGATGTAGTTGGTGTCCCCCTTCGACACCCCGTTGTCGATGATGTCCGCGTTGAGGGTGGGCAGGTACAGCGACGCGATGGACTGCAACAGCTGGAAGACGATCACCCCGACCAGCAACTTCAGGTGCGGCCGCAGGTAGCGGCCGATGATTTTCAGCAGCATGCGATTACCTTTCCGCCGGGCGACCGGCGATTCCGTAGGTGATGAGGGAGGCGAGTTCGTCGGTCGGGAACTCGTAGTCTTCGTTCATGGGCGGGATGGATGCCGCGAACGACACCAACCGCAGGAAGTGGGCGACCCGCTCCGGGCTGACATTCAGCAGCTCAAGGTCCGGTTCGATCGCCCGTGAGATGAGCTCGACGTACTCCCGGTTGACCTGTCGAGCCGGCGGCCGTTCGCCCGGGCCGCCGAGTGCGCGCATGATGCCGAACACACCGGCCATCCGGGAGCGGATGAAGAACACGATGTCGTTTATCTTCTGCTCGAGGGTCTCCTGCGGGTCGATTCCCCGGATCGCGTTGCGTAGCGGCTCCGGGTCGAGGAACTTCTCCACGACCGCCTGGATGAGCGACTCCTTGTCGCCGAACGCGCGGAAGATGGTGCCCTCCGCCAATCCGGTGGCCTCAGCGATCTGCCGCGTCGAGACATCGCGCCCGTGCTCGAGAATGAGGGGCGTGACGGCGCCGATGATCATCGCCCGGCGATCCTCGACCGACAGCGGGCGCGCACGGGTCGACGTCGTGTCGGCAGGCGTCTTGAGTGTGTCCACTCGGGAATACTAAGTGAGTGAGCACTCACTCCGCAACGCGAGTCGGTCAGCTGGGAGCGAACAACTCGGAGATCTCGGCCACCTCATCCGTGGTTGGCGTCCACTTGACGGATGCCGCGGCGTTCTGTTCGAGTTGCTCCGGCTTGGTGGCGCCGGCAATGACGCTGCTCAGCCCGGGCTGGGCCAGGAGCCAGCCGAAGGTCGCCTCGAGGATCGACAGGTCGCGCGCCGCCGCCCACTCCTCGAACTGCTCGATGCGATCCCACGGAGCGTTCTCCATCAGGTGCGGTCGCTGGCGCACAATGCGGGAGTCGGCAGGGCCGCCGGTGCGGGAGAACTTGCCGGTGAACAGGCCGTTGTACAGCGGGAAGTACGGCAGGAAGCCGAGCCCGAAGTGGTTCACTGCCGGTAGCACCTCCTTTTCGGCCTCGCGGGCCAGCAGGCTGTACTCGTTCTGTGCGGAGACGAAGTGTGCGGTGCCGTTGAGCGTCGCGGTGAGCTCGGCTTCTGCGATCTGCCAGCCCGCAAGGTTGGAGTGACCGAAGTACAGGATCTTTCCCTGCGTGACCAGGTCCTCGAGGGCATCGATCGTCTCTGCGATCGGGGTGATCGGGTCGGGCACGTGCAGCTGGTACAGGTCGATGTGATCGGTCTGCAGCCGACGTAGCGAATCCTCGACCGCGCGGCGGATGTACTGGCGCGAGCCCTTCGCTCCCCACGACGGGAAGCCCATATCGACGCCGGGATGCCCGAACTTCGACGCGAGCACGACCCGGTCCCGGCGCCCCTTCAGCGAGTGCCCGAGCAGGGTCTCGCTGAGCCCGGGGGTGCCGCCGTACATGTCGGCGGTGTCGATGAGCGTCACCCCGAGTTCGATGGCCGTGTTGATCACCGCATCCGTGCCCTGTTGGGTCTCGGTGACGGTTCCCTGCCTGCCGAAGTTATTGCCGCCCAGACCGATGGAGGAGACTCGCAGGCCCGACCGGCCGAGGGTTCGATATTCGATTTCCGTCATCTTCCAATCCTCCACCTCTCGCGCGCGGCGCGCGTTCACCCCGTGTCCGAAAAGCGCTAGAACAAGGTCGGATGCCGCGTCTACAGTCGAACCATGTACACGAGAACTTCCACTCCCCCGGAGTACCTGCGCCGCATCGAGAGCCCGATCGGGCGCATTGAGATCACAAGCGATGGACCAGCTATCACCTCCCTGTCCATCGAGCGCGCCGGCTCGCTCCCCTGGGAGGAACTGGATGAGCACAGCAACGCGGTGCTTGACACGGCGGCCGCCCAGCTCGGCGAGTACTTCGCCGGCGATCGCACCGCATTCGACCTCCCGGTCACCCCCGCTGGCACCGAATTCCAGCGGTCAGTCTGGGCCGAACTCTCCGGGCTCGACTTCGGCGAGGTGAGTTCATACGGCGCCATCGGCGAGGCTACCGGGCGGGCCACCGCCGGTCGCGCCGTGGGCGGCGCCGTGGGCGCCAACCCGATCGCGATCATCATCCCGTGCCATCGTGTGCTGGCCTCCAACAACCGCATCACGGGGTACAGCGGTGGCAACGGCATCCCGACCAAGGTCTGGCTGCTCGACCACGAGGGCATTGAGCACAGCGCGTGAGCGGTACCGTCGTGGGAGCAGATGGCCGGGCGCGCTGTCCGTGGGTTGGGGCAGACCCGGAGTACCTGCGCTACCACGACGAGGAGTGGGGCACCCCTCTGCATGGTGACCGGCCGCTGTTCGAGAAGATGAGCCTTGAGGGCTTCCAGGCGGGCCTGTCCTGGATCACCATCCTGCGCCGTCGCCCGCAGTTCCGTGAGGTGTTCCACGGTTTTGACATCGACCGGGTCGCTGCGATGACTCCCGCCGAGGCGGATGCCCTGATGCAGGACGCGCGCATCATCCGCAACCGGGCGAAGATCGAGGCCACCATCGGCAACGCGCGCCTGCTGCAGGAGTTGCGCCGCGACCACGACGGCGTGCTCGACGAACTCATGTGGAGCTTCGCACCGCACCCGCGTGGGCGCGCACGTGCGAACGCGGGCGAGATCCCGGCCGTGACCGCAGAGTCGACCGCCATGAGCAAGGCCCTGCGAACACTCGGGTTCCGCTTCGTCGGCCCGACAACGATGTACGCGCTGATGCAGTCGGCCGGCATGGTGGATGACCACGTGGCCGGGTGCTGGCGCGCGACGGGCGCAACCACGACCTAGACCCGCAGTTCAACCTCGCCCGGCGCGCCGTGTCTCAGGTGGATGCCGCTGGCCATCGCCCAGTCGATGAGCGAGTCGACCGAATCGTGATCCACCCCCGACTCGAGGATCGCCCGCACCAACTCGCCCTTGCCCCTCTTGTTGAAGTGGTTGAGCGCACGAACAGCGCCGTCCGACCCCTCCGTCACGACCCGCAGGAAGACGGCGCCGGCCCGAACGGGAGCCTCGCCGAGCTCGACGTAGGCCTCCGAGCGCAGGTCGAGGATCAGGCCGGCGCGCGCGTCCAGCAGGGCGGCGATCGGCGTGCGCCACAGGTCCCGGAGACGCAGGCCGGGCACTCGCGCGTCGTGGGAGAAGCGGTACGCGGGGATCGGGTCGTCCGCGTCGAGCAGCCCGAACAGGGCCGAGTGGATCGCGACCCGGCCCGACGCGAACGCGCGAGCGTCGGCGGCGAGGGTCGCGACATCCAGGTGGTCGTAGACAACTCCGGTGTACCGCTCCAGGGCGGGCATCGTCGGGGAGGTCGAGATGGCGCGGTTGCGATCGATCTCGAAACGCATGGTCGGCCCCAGCCGCAAGGCCCTGGTGGCGGCCTCGACGCTGCGGCTCACCGTCCTCAGCGCCGCGAGGGCACGGCGGCGCTGCGGCGTGAGCTGCGGGCTGGAGAGTGCCGCCAGATCGAGGCGCGAGGCATCCGCTCCCCCGTCACGTTTGGTCTCAGAGGGCGGGAGTAGCAGCAGCACCAGTCAGTCGCTGAGGAACGCGATCGCCCGCTCGACGTTCACGCCGAGGGGCTCCACGGAATCGAGCGTGATACGGGCGATTGCTCCACTCGGCCCACTCCATTCGGCGTAGTCGTCGAAGCTCTGCTCAACCGCGTTCCAGGACAACTGGTGATGCGGCATGCTCTTCTGCCAGTTCTCGATGCGGCTGCGGTGCAGCTCGGGGTCGGAGCAGACGACTTCGATGAACTTGATGGGCTCGGAGAGCTGGTTAGCCAGGTTCACCCACTGCTCACGCGCCGGCGCAACCGCGTTCACCGCGTCGACCATGGCACCGGTGCCCGAGACCAGGATGCGCTCGGCGAGCGTTTCAGCGACCAGGTACGCGGCAAGACCGGTCGGCTGGTCGGCGTCGATGCCCGCCTGCAGGATCGCTGTCTCGATCGGGTCGACCGACACCACGGGAATGCCGAGGCGCGACGCAACGACCTGCCCGATAGTCGACTTGCCGGTTCCGGGCAGCCCAGCCATTGCGATCAGCATGATCAGGCCTGGCTGGCCAGTTCAGCGTTTCGGGCGACCACCGTCACGGTGTCGTGCTCGACCGAGAGAAACCCGTCCTCCGCGATCGCCGTGATGAGCTGGCCATCGACGGTCGTCACGCGCACCTCGCCGGCGGCGAGGATCGCGAGAATCGGCTCGTGACCGGGCAGGATGCCGATCTGGCCGACCGTCGTACGCGCGATGATCTGCTTGGCCTTGCCCGACCAGAGTTCGCTGTCCGCCGAGACGACACTCACATGCAGTTCACGCCCACCGAGTTCGGCCATGATCAGCCGTTCTCCTTCTGGATCTTCGCCCACTGCTCTTCGACGTCGGAGATTGCACCAACGTTGAAGAAGGCCTGCTCTGCGACGTGGTCGAACTCGCCCTTGGTGATCGCGTCGAAGGACTCAATGGTGTCCTTGAGCGGCACGGTCGAACCCTCTACGCCGGTGAACTTCTTGGCCATGTAGGTGTTCTGCGAGAGGAACTGCTGGATGCGGCGCGCCCGCGACACGGTGATCTTGTCCTCTTCAGACAACTCATCCACACCGAGGATCGCGATGATCTCCTGCAGTTCCTTGTTCTTCTGCAGGATCGCCTTGACGTTGGTCGCAACCCGGTAGTGGTCGGCGCCCAGGTAGCGGGGGTCGAGGATGCGGCTGGTCGAGGTGAGCGGGTCGACGGCAGGGTACAGGCCCTTCGACGCGATCTCGCGGCTGAGCTCCGTCGTGGCGTCGAGGTGCGCGAACGTGGTGGCCGGGGCCGGGTCCGTGTAGTCGTCGGCGGGAACGTAGATCGCCTGCAGTGAGGTGATCGAGTGGCCACGCGTCGACGTGATGCGCTCCTGGAGCACACCCATCTCATCCGCGAGGTTCGGCTGGTAACCCACGGCGCTCGGCATGCGGCCGAGCAGCGTCGAGACCTCTGAACCGGCCTGCGTGAAGCGGAAGATGTTGTCGATGAAGAGCAGCACGTCCTGCTTCTGCACGTCGCGGAAGTACTCCGCCATCGTCAGCGCAGACAGGGCCACGCGAAGACGCGTGCCCGGCGGCTCATCCATCTGGCCGAAGACTAGGGCCGTCTTGTCGAAGACGCCCGCCTCCTCCATCTCGGCGATGAGGTCGTTGCCCTCACGGGTGCGCTCGCCGACTCCGGCGAACACCGACACACCACCGTGGTCGGACGCGACGCGCTGGATCATCTCCTGGATGAGCACTGTCTTACCAACGCCGGCACCGCCGAACAGGCCAATCTTTCCACCCAGCACGTAGGGAGTGAGCAGGTCGATGACCTTGATACCGGTCTCGAACAACTCGGTCTTGGACTCGAGCTGGTCGAACGACGGTGGCTTACGGTGGATCGGCCAGCGCTCGGTGATCTCGATCTTCTCGCCGCCCATGGTGCCGTCAGCGTCCGCGTTGAGGATCTCGCCGATGACGTTGAACACCTTGCCCTTGGTGACGTCGCCGACCGGTACCGTGATGGGCCCGCCAGTGTCGCGCACCTCCTGGCCGCGCACGAGCCCGTCGGTGGGCTTCAGTGCGATGGCACGGATGAGGTCGTCACCGAGGTGCTGGGCGACCTCGAGGGTGATCTCGGCCGACTCGTCGCCGATCGTGATCGTGGTCTTCAGGGCGTTGTAGATGCCAGGGATCGAGTCGTGCGGAAACTCGATGTCGACCACGGGGCCGGTAACGCGGGCGATGCGCCCGACGCCGGTGACGGCGTCCGACTTCTCGGGAGCCTTCTTGGTTGCGGTAGCCATAATGTCTTCTCCTTTTAAGCTCTACTGTGCTGTCTGGTGATCACGCCGAGGCGTGATCACTTAGCCGAGCCCAGGGCGTCTGCGCCGCCCACGATCTCGGAAATCTGTTGCGTGATCTCGGACTGGCGGGCGTTGTTCGCCAGCCGGGTGTACGTGGTGATGAGCTTGTCTGCGTTGTCGCTCGCTGACTTCATGGCCTTCTGGGTGGCCGCGTGCTTCGCCGCCGCCGACTGCAGCATCGCGTTGAAGATGCGGCTCTCGATGTAGACGGGCAGCAGGGCATCCAACACGTTGCCCACATCCGGCTCGAACTCGTACGCGGGCAGCGCCTCGTTCTCGCCCGGTGCCTCAACACCCTCGACGATCTCGAGCGGCAGCAGTCGCACGACCTCCGGCACCTGCACCAGCATGCTGACGAAACGGTTGTAGACGATGTGGATCTCGTCCACTCCGCCCTCGCTCGCGGGCTGGATGAACTTGGCGACGAGTGCATCGCCGATCTCCTGCGCGGTCTCGAACACCGGCGCATCCGTGCCGCCGGTCCAGATCTGCTCGGCGGCGCGCTTGCGGAAGGCGAAGTAGCCGACCGCCTTGCGTCCGACCAGGTAGTGCACGACATCCTTGCCCTGTCCGCGGAGACGAGCAGCGAGTTCGCCGGCCTCGCGCAGCACGTTCGTGTTGAACGCGCCGGCCAGTCCACGGTCGGACGAGAAGATGACGATCGCTGCGCGCTCGACCTTCTCGGGCTCCGTGGTGAGGATGTGGTCGACGTTCGAGAACGTCGCCACCGCCGACACGGCGCGCGTGATGGCGCGCGAGTACGGCCCGGAGGCCGCCACCCGCTGCTGCGCCTTCTGGATGCGCGAAGCGGAGATGAGCTCCATGGCCCGAGTGATCTTCTTGGTCGTCTGGGCAGACTTGATCTTCTGCCGGTAGACCCGAAGTTGCGCTCCCATGTCGTTCTAACTCTCTATGTCGTGGTCGATGGTTTCGTGGGCGAGAAGGCTACTTGCCGCGCTTCTGCTTGACGATCTGCTCCTGGGCAATGTCCTCGGGCTCGATCTCCTCGAACACCTCGGTGCCAACCGAGTTCAGCGGCTTGCCGTCGCCGGTCTGGAATTCGAGCTTGAACTTGTCGACGCCCTCATCGAGTGCCTTCGTGGTGTCGTCGTCGAGCACGTTCGTCTCACGCAGCGTGTCGAGCACCTTGGTGTTGCGACCGAGGAAGTCGTGCAGTTCGCTCTCGAAGCGCAGGATGTCCTCCACCGGCACCTCGTCGAGCTTGCCGTTGGTTCCGGCCCAGATCGAGACGACCTGCTTCTCCACGGGCATCGGCGAGTACTGCGGCTGGCGCAGCAGCTCGGTGAGGCGCGCACCGCGCGCCAGCTGGCGGCGGCTGGTGGCATCCAGGTCGGATGCGAACATCGCGAACGCCTCGAGCGAGCGGTACTGGGCGAGTTCGAGCTTGAGCGTTCCCGAGACCTTCTTGATCGACTTCACCTGGGCGTCGCCACCCACGCGGGAGACCGAGATACCCACGTCGACCGCGGGGCGCTGGTTGGCATTGAACAGGTCGGACTGCAGGAAGATCTGGCCATCGGTGATCGAGATCACGTTGGTCGGGATGTACGCAGAAACGTCGTTCGCCTTGGTCTCGATGATCGGCAGACCGGTCATCGACCCTGCGCCCAACTCGTCGGACAGCTTCGCGCAACGCTCGAGCAGGCGGGAGTGCAGGTAGAACACGTCGCCCGGGTATGCCTCGCGGCCCGGCGGGCGGCGCAGCAGCAGTGAAACGGCGCGGTAGGCCTCAGCCTGCTTGGAGAGGTCATCGAAGATGATCAGCACGTGCTTGCCCGAGTACATCCAGTGCTGGCCGATGGCCGAACCGGTGTAGGGGGCGAGGTACTTGAAGCCGGCGGGGTCGGAGGCCGGGGCCGCGACGATCGTCGTGTACTCCAGTGCTCCGGCATCCTCGAGCGCACCCTTGACGGCCGCGATCGTCGAGCCCTTCTGGCCGATGGCGACGTAGATGCAGCGCACCTGCTTGTTCGTGTCGCCCGACTCCCAGTTGGCCTTCTGGTTGATGATCGTGTCGATCGCGATGGCCGTCTTGCCCGTCTGGCGGTCGCCGATGATGAGCTGGCGCTGGCCACGGCCGATCGGGATCATGGCGTCAATGGCCTTGATTCCGGTCTGCATCGGCTCGTGCACGCTCTTGCGCGACATGACGCCGGGAGCCTGCAGCTCGAGAGCGCGACGGCCCTCTGCCTTGATCTCGCCGAGGCCGTCGATCGGAGCGCCCAGCGGGTCGACGACGCGACCGAGGAACGCGTCGCCCACGGGAACGGAGAGCACCTCGCCCGTACGGGTCGCTTCCATGCCCTCGACGATGCCGGTGAACTCACCGAGGATGACCACACCGATCTCCTCCTCGTCGAGGTTCTGGGCGAGGCCCAGGGTGCCGTCAGCGAACTTGATCAGCTCGTTCGCCATCACACCGGGCAGGCCCTCGACGTGCGCGATACCGTCAGCGGCGTCCAGCACGTAGCCGACCTCCGTGGTGGCCGCCTTGCCGGGCTCGTAGCCCTTGACGAAGTCCTTGAGCGCGTCGCGGATCTCATCCGGACTGATCGTGATGTTTGCCATTGCTTCCCTTTTTCCGTGCGTATGGGGGCGAGTCAGCTCGCCAGTCGAAGTCGAAGATCCGCGATGCGGTTTGCGATGGAGCCGTCGATGACTTCGTCACCGATCTGCACGCGCATTCCACCGAGGATGCTGGGATCAACCAGTTCGTTGATCAGAACCGAGTTGCCGTACTGCGCGGCCAGCGCCGTAGCGAGGCGCTCGGTCTGTGCCGCCGTGAGGGGCGCAGCCACGGTGACCGTCGCGATGGTGTGCCCGGCTTCCTCGGCGACGATGGAGGCCGCGTAGCGCACCAGCTCGTCGGTGCGCCGACCGCGCGGGTGGCCGATGAGTGCGTTCAGGATCGCCACGGTCTGCGGGCTCGCCTTACCGCCGAGCAGGGCCTCCACCAGGGCCACCTTGCCCTCAGCAGCGCCGAGACGGCTTCCGAGCCCAAGCTCCAGTTCGGAGCTCGACGCCACCGCCGTTGAGAACGCGAACAGCTCATCGTCGATCGACACGGTCTTCGGTGCAGACGCGGCGAGGGCACGGATGCCCAGGCGCTCTACTCCGGCGACGAAGTCCTCCTCAGACGACCAGCGCCCGCTCGCGAGTGATTCGAGCACGGCCTGAGCCGCCTTCGTGTACTCGCTGAACACCGCGTGGACGATCGAACTGCGACCCTCAACGGGCGCGGTGTCGTCGGTCAGAGCTGCGCGCAGCGGAGCCGAGCCATCGACAACGAGGGCAGCGGCAAGCAGCTGCTCGCCGGTTGCGAAGTCGATCGCACCCTGCGCCGTCAGAACGGCCGTGGCCGTGCCGAGCGATTCCCGTGTCGCTGAACCCATTGCTACGCCTTTGCCTTCGCGGCCGCAGCCTCAGATGCCTCGAGGTCAGCGAGGAAGCGGTCGACGATGTCGTTCGAACGCTTGTCGTTCAGGCTCTCGCCGATCACGCCGGAGGCGAGGTCGATCGCGATGGCACCCACCTCGGCGCGCAGCGAGACGAGGGCGCTCTGGCGCTCCGCCTCGATCTGCGCCTGGGCGCTGGTGACGATACGGGCGGCATCCGCCTGGGCCTGCTCGACGAGCTCGGCGCGGATGCGCTTCGCGTCCTCGCGGGCCTGGTCACGGATGCCCGCAGCTGCAGCGCGCGCCTCGGAGAGCTGGGCGTTGTACTGCTCGAGCGCCGCCTGGGCACCGGCCTGCGCCTCTTCCGCGCGCTTGAGGCCACCCTCGATGGCCTCTGCGCGGGCGTCGAGTGCTGCGGTGAAACGCGGCAGCACCTTCCAGATCATGAAGACCAGGACGATCACGAAGGCGAGCGAACCCCAGAACAGGTCGGGCAGCGCCGGGAGCAGCAGGCTGGGGCTGTCCTCACTCTTTGCTACGAATGCGATGAGCATCCGGACTCCTTAGCTAAGTAGGTTGTGCGAGCGGGGGTTACGGCGCGGGGAACGGGATGAATGCAACACCGATGGCGATGAAGCAGAGCGCCTCCGTGAGCGCGATACCGATCCACATGAGGGTCTGCAGGCGACCCTGCAGCTCAGGCTGGCGAGCGACCGACTCGATGGTCTTGCCGACAATGATTCCTACGCCAATTGCCGAGCCGATGACGGCCAGACCGAAGGCGAGGGGCGCGAGTGCTCCGACTACGTTCACAGGGTGGTTCCTTTCGAGGGGTGATGGGGAAAGACGACGGCGGGCAGTTAGTGCTCGTCCGCCAGAGCCATCTGGATGTAGATGGCAGTGAGGATCGTGAAGACGTAGGCCTGCAGCGCCCCGATGAAGATCTCGAGCACCACAAAGGCGATGCCGAAGGCGAAGGTACCGACACCGAGAAGCCCGAGCGGATTGCCGCCGGCGAGCACCGTGAAGAAGAAGAAGTTCGTGGCGAGGAACGCAAGCACCAGCAGCATGTGGCCCGCGACCATGTTCATCGTGAGTCGCAGGGTGAGCGTGATCGGCCGGATGATGAACGTCGACAGGAACTCGAGGAGAGCGATGACCGGCGTGATCGCGGCAGGAACACCGGGCAGGATGAGGGCGTTCTTGAAGAACCGCCCGCCGTGCTTACGGATGCCGGCATAGATGAACGTGACGTAGGCGACGATCGCCAGGATGATCGCCTGGCCGATGAGCCCCGTACTCGGAATCTGCAGGGCGGGCACCGTGCTCGTGAGGTTCAGGGCGAGCACCAGGAAGAAGATGCTCATCAGGATCGGCATGAACCGCTTGCCGTCCTTCTCACCAAGCGTCTCGATGACAATTCCCTTGCGCACGAAGTCGACGACCAGCTCGAACGCCGCCTGGCGACGATTGGGGATCAGCTTCATGCTGCGCGTGCCCAACCAGAGCACGAGCAGGAGGATGGCGACTGCGAACAGGCGGATGAGCATGACACGGTTCAACTCGAACGGCGTACCCGCGAACAGGATCGCCTGCGGGAAGAACTCGTCAATGGAGGGACCGTGGAATCCACCGTCATTACCGTCACCATCGACGAACGGGAGAAGCGAGACGAGAAGGGACGTGATCAGTTGGGGGCTCCTGCATCGGGCGGCCGAAGCGCGCTCATGGGGGGTATGACCCCAGCCTATCAAATGTCTGCAGGCCGGATAACCGTGCCGAGCGACTAGCGGTCGGTGCCAGGCAGGGTCTGAGCGGATGCCGACTGGCCGGGCAGATCGATGTCACCGACGTAGGGCACCCTGGCGCCGAGCATGGCGATCGCGTCGACCACGAGCGAGCCGATTACAGCCGCGATCAGTGTGAGCAGGAAGACCAGCGGATTCAGCCACGGCTGGTCTCTGAGGAGCACGAGGGCGCCGACGAACACGAGGAACTTGAGCGCCCACACCCCGACGATGATGCCGAAGTACCGACCGGTAGAGGGGTCCCCCGCTGTGGCTCGCTGGGCGAAGAGAATGCTCAGAGTGGTGAGCCCCATGAAGACCGCGGCCAGCACAGCACCGACGAGCGCACTCAGCAGCCCGGGAACGCCGGCCACGAGGTAGCCGATCACCGATCCGACGATCGCGACGGCGAGCGCGAGCATCCCGCCGAACACGAGCGCGCGGGTGAGCACGGGGGCGTTCTTCACGCGGACTCCTTGGTGTCATCGACGGCGGTTGCGTCGACGACGGTTGCGTCGAGGTCGGTCTCGTCGAGGTCTTCGGATGCGGCATCCAACCCGTCCATGCTGGCGGAGGCCGCGCCCTCCTCCGCCGGGGCAGCCAACTGCGCGGCCGCCTCGAGCGACTTCCGCACGCTGAGCGGAGCGAGGGTGACTGCCGTGCAAATGACGAGCCCGACGGCGATGAGTGCCGTGGCGAGGGTGAACGGCAGGAACATGTAGCCGAGGCATCCCACCGAGAAAACGAACGTCCAGGCGTAGAAGATCAGTACCGCGTGGAGGTGCGAGTGGCCCATGTCGAGGAGGCGGTGATGCAGGTGCTTACGGTCGGCGGAGAATGGCGACTTCCCCGCACGCAGCCGCCGAATCACCGCGAGCGCGAAGTCGAGCAGGGGTACGACGAGTACTGCGAACGGAAGGATGATCGGGATGTAGGCGGGGAGGAAGTACGCGGTCAGCTTGTCGGGCTGGGTCGCAACCCCGGGATCCACTGTTCCGGTAACGGAGATCGCGGAGGCCGCCATCAGCAGGCCGATGAGCAGCGCGCCCGCGTCGCCCATGAACAACTTCGCCGGATGGAAATTCAGGGGCAGGAATCCGATACACGCACCGATCAGAATCGCGGTGGATAGTGACGCGAGGTTGTAGTACTCGGTCTGGGCGTTGTACTGCAGCAGGTAGACGTAGACGAAGAACGCGCCGTTCGCGATGAGGGCAACGCCGGCGACCAGGCCGTCCAGGCCGTCGATGAAGTTGATGGCGTTCATCACGAGCACGATGACGAGCACGGTGAGCCCCAGCGAGATGTACGGCGAGACGATCGTCACGCCGCCGATCGGGAGGGTCGTGAGTTGCAGTCCGGACCAGGCCAGGAGTGCAGCCACGATGATCTGGCCGGCGAGCTTGGTCCACCAATCGAGATCCCAGATGTCGTCGGCGACACCGATCAGCACGATGATCAGGGCGGCGCCGAGCAGCCCGAGAACCGGGGCCGGACGGTCGAAGACGATGCTGAAATTAGGGACGCGCGACGCGACGGCGAACGCCACCAGGATGCCGATGAACATGGCAACGCCGCCGAGCCGTGGCGTCGGCCTCGTGTGCACGTCACGCTCGCGGATCTTCGGGTAGAGCCGGTACTTCGTGCTGAGCTTCCAGATCAGGATGGCGAGCCCGTAGGTGACTACGGCCGAGACACCCGTGACGAGCACGTAGAAGACGATGCGCACTAGCTACCCACCCTGTCGGCGCCGAGCAGGTCACTGATCGCCTCGGTTGGAATGACGCCCTCGCGCACGATGCGCAGCTTGCCGGCGGGGAGAGCGAGCCCGGTAGCGTCCACAATCGTCGAAGCCACCGACCCGCCGTGGCCATCGTCGAGGTAGACCTTCACGGAGTCGCCGAGCATCCGCTCCGCTTCCTGCGCGGTCTCTGCCGCGGGGAGTCCCGTCGCGTTCGCGCTCGAGACGGCGAGCGGTCCGGTTTCGGAGAGCAGTTCAAGCGCGATGCGGTTCGAGGGCATCCTGAGGGCGACGGTGCCCTTGGTCTCGCCGAGGTCCCAGGTGAGCGAGCTGCGCGCGGCGAGGATGATGGTGAGGCCGCCCGGCCAGAATTTCGCGACGAGCTCGCGGACCTCATCCGGCACTGTCTCTGCCAGTGCATCGAGCGTGGGGATGCCCGGCACCAGCACCGGCGGTGGCGACTGCCGGCCGCGACCCTTCGCATCGAGCAGGCGCTGCACGGCGGCCGCGTTGAAGGCGTCCGCGCCAACGCCGTAGACGGTGTCAGTGGGGAGGACGACGAGCTCACCGCGACCGATCGCCGTTCTGGCGAGGCGCATTCCGGTGAGCAGCTCGGCCTCGGCGGAGCAGTCGTAGATGGGGGCCATGTCGGAGTCATTTTAGTAGGGCAGACTTGGAGTGCCGTGGACCTCTACTTTTTCGACCTTGATAAGACGCTCTACGCGTACAACTTCCGATATCGATTGCCAGCGCTCGCGCGCTTGACCGGGGCGAGCCAGTACCACCTCGCCAAGACCTGGTGGGCAGCAGGCTGCGAGGCAAGGGCCGAGGCGGGTGAATGGCCATCCGCTGACGAGTATCTCGACGCGTTCTCAGAGGTTACGCAGACCCGTCGATTGGCACTCACAGAGTGGGCCTCAGCGCGCGCACTCGCTATGACGCGGATCGACGGAAGCGTCGCGGCGCTCCGCCGGGCCGCAGAGCTCGGCACGGTGTCGCTGCTCTCCAACAATCCGGCCGCGACTGCCGCCGCATTCCCGATCCTCGTGCCCGACGTGATCGAGATCCTCGGCGGCAACGTGCTCGTGAGCTACATGCTCGGCGCACGCAAGCCCGATGAGGAGCTCTACCGGCGAGCGCTCGACCACTACGGGGTGGCTGCCGAGAACGCCTTCCTCGCCGACGATTCGCTGGCGAACGTGCTCGGCGCGCGAGCCGTCGGCATCACCGCTCACCAACTCGTCGCCGTCGATGGCGCCTATCAGACTGACGCCCTCCACGCCGCAATCGAGAGGTTCGCCTCCCGATGACTCTGCTATTCATCTTCGACATGGATGACGTGCTCTACGACTACGACTGGCGCGTGCGGATGGCCGGAATGACGGAGCTCACCGGGCACTCCCTCGAGGAGCTACGCCGCCGCTGGTGGAACGACCGAGGTGAATGGGCGGCTGAGGCGGGAGTGTTCGAGACTCCTGAGGAATACCTGGCCGCGTTCGAGCAGGCGGTCGGCGTAAGTGTCGACGAGGACGAATGGGTGCGGGTGCGAGGCTCGGCCATGACCGTGTGGCACGAGTCCCTGGATGCCGTGCGCCGGGCATCCGAACTCGGCACGGTGACCCTGCTCACCAACAACGGCGCGCTGGTGTCCAAGCACCTGCGCACCCTCGCACCGGAGCTGGTCGAACTGTTCGGCGACCACCTGTTCACGTCGAGTGACTACGGTGCGAGGAAGCCCGACCCTGCGGTTTTCCGGGCTGTGCTCGCCTCTTACGACACCAGACCCGAAGACGCGTTCTTCGCGGATGACATGCGCGTGAACGTGGCGGGCGCGGCATCCGTGGGGATCACCGCGCACCACTTCACCACGTCGAGCGGGCTGCTGGACGCCATCGAGGCGTTCGCAGCAGCCCGCTCGAGCTGAGCAACCTGTCTGCTACCTCCGGCCCGCCTTGCGGCGGAACATGATGGCGCCCCAGACGACGGCAACGAGCAGTATCCCCACACACCAGCCGAGCGCCTTGATCGGCTCGTTGCCGAGCGGCGTGTGCATGAGCAACCCGCGGATTGTCTCGATGATGGGCGTGATCGGCTGGTTCTGAGCGATCCATTGCAGCCAGGTCGGCATGGTGTCCACAGGAACGAAGGCGCTCGAGAGGTACGGCACGAACATCAGGATGAAGCCGTAGCCGTTCGCCGCCTCCGAGCTGCCGGATGCCAGTCCGATCGCCGCGTACAGGTAGGTGATCGCCAGGATGTACAGCGCAATCAGTGCAATCGCTGCCACCCACTCGATCGGACTTCCGACCGGTCGAAACCCCACGGCGACGGCCACCCCGATCACGACGCCGGTAGCAACCAGGTTGCGCGCGAGGCTCGAAACGACGTGGCCGGTGAGCACCGCCCAACTGCGGATGCGCATCGTGCGGAAGCGATCCATGATGCCGGTCTCGAGATCGCGGGCGACATCCACTGCGGTGGACGCCGCGCCGAATCCCGCGCACAGCAGGATGATGCCGGGGACCACATAGTTCACGTAGCTGCCGTCGGACTCGAGCGCTCCCCCGAAGATGAAGGTGAACATGAGCATGAGCATCACCGGCAGGGCGATCGCCATGATGAGCGCGTCCGGCGTGCGGATGGTGTGGATGAGGCTCCGCGTGATGAAGGTGGATTCCTCGGTGCCGAACGAGAGCTTCCTGCTCCCGGTTGCGATGGTGGTCATGATCAGCCTTTCGTGGTGGTGAGTTCGGAGTCGAGCGTGAGCGCCAGGTAGACGTCGTCGAGACTCGGCTTGCGGATGGTGACAGTGCCCGCGATTCCCGACGCATCGAGTTCGTCGACGGCGCGACGGAGTCCGGAGACCGAGCCGTCGGTCGGCAGCTCGCGCAGCACCTCGTCGTCCGGGCCGCGCAGCTCGACGACGTCGCCGCCGGTGGTCGCCTTCAGCTCAGCCGGGGTGCCCTCCGCGATCACCCGCCCGCCACCGATCACCGCGACGCGGTCGGCGAGCTGGTCGGCCTCGTCCAGGTACTGGGTCGTGAGGAAGATCGTGGTGCCATTCGACCGGAGAGAGCGGATGACCTCCCACAGTTCCATGCGACTGCGCGGGTCGAGCCCCGTGGTGGGTTCGTCCAGGAACAGCACCGGCGGCGTCACGATCAGGCTGATCGCGATGTCGAGCCTTCTGCGCATCCCGCCGGAGTAGGTCTTCAGCCGCTTGCGGGCTGATCCGGCCAGATCGAACCGGGCAAGGAGTTCGCGGCTGCGGGAGGCGGCCTCGGCACGGGTCAGGCCGAAGAGCCGCCCCATCATCCGGAGGTTCTCGTCGCCGGTGAGCACCTCGTCGACCGCCGCGGACTGCCCGGCGAGACCGATGGCGGCGCGCACGTCGTTCGGCCTGGTCGCGACGTCGATGTCGGCCACGAGGGCCGTTCCCGCATCCGCTTTCACCAGCGTCGAGAGGATGTTGATGAGGGTCGTCTTGCCCGCGCCATTCGGCCCGAGCAGGGCGAAGATGCTGCCGGACTCCACCGTGAGGTCGATGCCGTCGAGCACGATTGTCTCTGAGAATGACTTGCGCAGGCCGCGCACGTCGATGGCTGTTGTCATGATCTGCTCCTCCAAATTGTTCTGTGGATGACATATACTGTTTATGCCGTACAGGTAATTGTTTAAGGTATACACAGAACTTCGCCGGTCGTCAAGCCCGGTACGGAACGGAGCCCCAGATCGTGGACGAAGAGCAGAACGACCTCGACCTGCCCCGCGGCGTCGCACTCGCCTGGGGCGTCGCAGCCAACCCACAGCGCGGGCCCAAGCGCGAAATGAGCATCGAGCGGATCGTGGAGATCGCCATCGAGATCGCCGACGCGAGCGGCCTCGGCGCTGTGTCCATGTCGAGCGTCGCCACCAGGCTCGGGTTCACGACGATGGCGCTCTACCGCTACGTGACGGCGAAAGACGACCTGCTGCTCCTCATGAGCGAACACGGGGTGGGGATGCCGCCGCTGTCGATCACGGAGTCCGCTGACTGGCGGTCGGGGCTCACCGCGTGGTCACGCGAGGTGCTCGCGGTGTTCGCCGCCCATCCGTGGCTGCTGGACATTCCGATCAGCAGCATGCCGAACACCCCGAACAACCTGGCCTGGCTCGAGGCCGGCCTTGACGTGCTCGAGAAGACGCCACTCGACTGGCAGGAGCGCGTCTCCTGCGTGCTGCTACTCAATGGGCAGGCCCGCTGGCAGGGCAACATCCAGCGCGGCTACGCGCAGGCCGGGAACACGATGAATGGCGAGCTCTCCGAGACCGATCGGGCGTCCGCACACATTCTCGCCACGTTCGTGACACCGGAGGCGTTCCCCGTGCTGTCCCGTGCGGTGACGGCCGGGGTATTTGAAGACGACGACAATCCGTTCGAGTTCGGGCTCGCCCGCATCCTCGATGGCATCGAGTACTACATGGCCTCAGCCGGGAGTCGCGCGCCAGACCCGGAGCCGGTGGTCGATGAATTCCGCAGGGACGAGGGCGTCAAGCGGGCCAGGGAGGTCGTGAAGGACGCAGAGTCGCGGCTGCGCGAGGCGCGCAAGAAGGAGCGTGAGGCCATCAAGAAGGCGGAGGAGCGCGCGAAGAAGCAGGCCGAGGCGGACGCCAGGGCCGCGGCCAAGCGCTGAGCCGGCCCAACGTGCGGCGCTAGCGCAGGGCGGTGGTGGCGCGGTCCCGGCCGAGCAGGTCGCGGTGGCCCGCGATCGCGCGCCAACCGTCCGCGGCGAGCAGTTCCGCGATCGCCGCGGCCTGCAACTCCCCGTGCTCGATCACGAGGGTGCCGCCCTCGTGCAGCAGGCGACGGGCGGTCGTCGAAACGGAGCGCACAATGTCCAGCCCATCCTCGCCGCCGTAGAGCGCGATCTCCGGGTCGAACAGGCGCACCTCCGGGTCGCGCGGCACTGCACCGAGCGGGATGTACGGGGGGTTCGAGATGACGACAGCAACTGTGCCGTCCAGTTCGGGCAACGCCACCGCGAGGTCGGTGAAGATCGCCCGGATGTTGTCGAGGCCGCTCTCGCGCACGTTCTGCTTCGTCCAGGTGAATGCGAGCGGCGAGACCTCCACGCCGAAGACGCGGGCGTGCGGAACCTCGCTCGCCATGGCCAGGGCGATTGCGCCGCTGCCGGTGCCGAGGTCGACGGCGATCGGCTCAGGCGATGCGGCCGCCGTCAGGGCGTCGATCGCGAGCTGGGCCACCTGTTCGGTCTCCGGCCGGGGCACGAAAACACCCGGTCCAACAGCCAGGTAGAGGGAGCGGAACGGCGCCCGCCCGGTGATGTGCTGCAGCGGCTCGCGGGCCGCACGCCGGCGCACCAGCTCGCGGATCGCCTCATCCTGCTCGGCAGGGAGCCCTGGCGACGTGATGGCAGCGGCCTGCACTCCCCCGCGGCTCAGCCCGAGCACGTGCCCAACGAGCAACTCGGCGTCTACGCGTGGGTTCGGCACGCCAGCGCGTTCGAGTACCTCGACGGCGTTCTCAAGAGCTGTGGCGACGGACGGGGTCACTCGGAGTCAGAACCGAGGTCGGCCAGGCGGGACTCCTCGTCGGCCTCGATGCAGCTCTGGATGACCGGCTCGAGCGCGCCGTTCATCACCGCATCGAGGTTGTAGGCCTTGTATCCGGTGCGGTGGTCGGCGACCCGGTTCTCCGGGAAGTTGTATGTACGGATGCGCTCGGAGCGATCCATCGTGCGGATCTGCGTCTTGCGGTAGGCGGAGGCCTCTGCGTCGGCTATTTCCTGGTTGTGGGCCAGGATGCGGGCGCGCAGCACGCGCATGCCGGCCTCGCGGTTCTGCAGTTGGCTCTTCTCGTTCTGCATCGCCACCACGATCCCGGTGGGGAGATGGGTGATGCGCACGGCGGAGTCGGTGGTGTTCACCGACTGGCCGCCGGGGCCGCTCGAGCGGTAGACGTCGATCTTGAGATCGTTCTGGCTGATCTCGACCTCTTCGGGCTCGTCAACCTCCGGGAAGACGAGTACGCCGGCCGCGGAGGTGTGGATGCGGCCCTGCGACTCGGTGGCCGGCACGCGCTGCACGCGGTGGACCCCACCCTCGTACTTGAGGTGAGCCCAGACGCCCTCTGCAGGGTCGCTGGAGTTGCCCTTGATCGCGAGCTGGACATCCTTGATGCCACCGAGGTCGCTCGAGGTCTGCTCGATGATCTCGGTCTTCCACTTCTTGGATTCCGCGTAGTGCAGGTACATGCGCAGGAGGTCGCCCGCGAAGAGAGCGGACTCTGCCCCGCCCTCGCCCATCTTGATCTCCATGATGATGTCGCGGGCATCCAGCGGGTCGCGTGGGATCAGCAGGCGGCGCAGGGTCTCCTCGGCGGTGACGAGGCTCTCCTCGAGGCCGGGGAGTTCGGCCGCGAACGACTCGTCCTCCGTGGCCATCTCGCGGGCGGCAGCGACGTCATCGGTCAGCTGCTGCCACGCGTGATATGCCGCGACGATCCGAGCGAGCTCGGCGTACCTGCGGTTGACCTTCTTGGAACGAACCGGATCCGAGTGGAGATCCGGATCGGCCAACTGTTCCTGGAGCTCGTCATGCTCGGCCAGCAACGACTGTACTGACTCGAACACGCTTAGTCCTCTTTGTGTCCGGCGGCCGTCGGCATCGACTTCTGGATCTGCATCAGGAACTCGACGTTCGACGAGGTCTCCTTCAGCTTGTTCAGCACGATCTCGAGCGCCTGCTGCTGGTCGAGTCCGGCGAGGGCGCGACGCAGCTTCCAGGTGACCTTGACCTCGTCGGTGCCCATGAGCATCTCTTCGCGGCGTGTGCCGGAGGCGTTCACGTCGACCGCAGGGAAGATGCGCTTGTCGGCCAGCTGGCGCGAGAGGCGCAGCTCCATGTTGCCGGTGCCCTTGAACTCCTCGAAGATGACCTCGTCCATCTTGGAGCCGGTCTCGACGAGCGCGGTAGCGATGATGGTGAGCGAGCCACCCTCCTCGATGTTGCGCGCTGCGCCGAAGAAACGCTTCGGTGGGTAGAGCGCGGACGAGTCCACGCCACCGGAGAGAATGCGACCGGATGCGGGCGCCGCGAGGTTGTATGCGCGGCCGAGGCGGGTGATCGAGTCGAGCAGTACGACCACGTCGTGGCCGAGCTCGACCAGGCGCTTCGCGCGCTCGATGGCGAGCTCAGCGACCGTGGTGTGGTCCTCGGCGGGGCGGTCGAAGGTGGAGGCGATGACCTCACCCTTCACCGTACGCTGCATGTCAGTGACCTCTTCGGGGCGCTCGTCGACCAGAACGACCATGAGGTGAACCTCTGGGTTGTTCTTGGCGATGGCGTTCGCGATGGCCTGCAGCACAAGCGTCTTGCCCGCCTTCGGGGGCGAGACGATGAGGCCGCGCTGGCCCTTGCCGATCGGCGACACGAGGTCGATGATGCGGGTGGAGAGCTTCGCAGCCTCGGTCTCGAGGCGCAGGCGCTCCTGCGGGTAGAGCGGGGTCAGCTTGCCGAACTCGACGCGGTTCGCGGCCTCCTCGATCGGCAGGCCGTTGATCGAGTCGATGCGCACGATGGCGTTGTACTTCTGGCGACCCTGGGCGT
>JBDUEC010000002.1:0-35239 GCA_040002655.1 Rhodoglobus sp.
ATCGCCATTGTGCTTTCACTCGGGTGCGCGTGGCTAAGCTGGCACCTTGTCGAAAAACGGGCCATGGCCCTCAAGAACCGTGGCCCCGGCCGTGGCTGGCGCTACTGGTGGGATCGCGTGCGCGCGCGATTCGCCCCGAAGGAAAGCAAGGTTTAGATCGTGGGTATCGGAACGGTCCTCGTCACCGGCGGCGCCGGGTTCATCGGAACCGCGCTGGCACGGAAACTCGCGGACTCCGCCGACCGCTGGGTGATCCTTGATTCCCTGCACCCCCAGGTGCACGCCGGATCTCTTCCGCCCGCCGACCTGCACCCGCGGGCTGAGCTCGTCGTGGGCGACGTCACTGACCCTGCGGCGTGGGACGCATTGCTCACCGATGTGAAGCCCGATGTCGTCATCCACCTCGCCGCCGAAACGGGCACCGCGCAGTCACTGGATGAGGCGAGCCGTCACTCGCGCGTGAACGTGGTCGGAACCACCGAGATGACTGACGCGCTCGGCCGCGCCGGTCACCTCCCGAAGCACGTGCTGCTCAGCAGCAGCCGCGCCGTGTATGGCGAGGGCAACTGGCAGCGATCGAACGGCGAGGTCTACCAGCCCGGGCAGCGCTCGCATGCTCAATTCGAGGCCGGCCAATGGGACTTCCCCGACTCGCAGCCGCTCCCCAGCTCCGCCCAGTTGACGGTTCCTGCGCCCACGAGCGTGTACGGTGCGACCAAGCTCGCGCAGGAGAACATCCTCTCCGCGTGGGGTGGCTCGCGCGGCGTCCCGATCACCGTCCTGCGACTGCAGAACGTCTATGGCCCCGGTCAGTCGCTCATCAACTCTTACACCGGCATCGTGTCGCTCTTCTCGCAGTGGGCGCGGGAGGGCAAGACAATCCCGCTCTACGAGGACGGCCACATCGGCCGCGACTTCGTCTACATCGAGGACATCGCGGACGCGTTTGTGGCCGCGATCAACGCCGGCCCGGATGCCTCGCGCCCGACTCTCGACGTCGGTACCGGAGTTGCCCACACAATCGAAGACATGGCGATTGCCATTGCGAACTTCTATGGGGCCCCCAGCCCGGTGGTCAACGGAAAGTACCGCGACGGCGACGTGCGCGCGGCATCCTGCGATATCTCACTGACCCTTGAGAAGCTCAACTGGCGCCCGCAGTGGACGTTGTCTCTCGGCGTCGCCGGGCTCCAGGAGTGGATCGAGAAGGAGTTGTCCGGTTCGGAGTCCGCTCGTGGTTGAGGCCAGGAGCCTTGCCGTCCAGTCCGTGCTCTACCGAAACAGCGCGGAGGACATCGAGCGAGCGACGCGAGCCCTCACCAACTCGGTGCGGTGGGCTCGCGCCGACCGACTCATCTCCGACTGGACACTGCAGCTCGGAGACTGTTCGCCCAGCGCCGTCTTCACCGAGACGAGCCTCGCGCCGCTGCGCGCCGTTGTCGAGGCCGAGGGTGGCACGCTTGGATACACGGTTTTCGGTGCGAACCTCGGTTCGGCGGCCGGCCACAACGCCCTCGCCCCGCTCAGCAGCACGCAGCTCCTGCTGATCCTCAATCCGGACGCCCAAGTGGCGCCCGACGCGATTACGGCCCTCGCCCGCGCGGTCGTCGGCGACGTCGGGATCGCGGAATCGCGCCAGGTCCCGCTCGAGCATCCCAAGTACTTCGAGGCCAACACGGGCACGACCAGCTGGGCCTCGACGGCTTGCGCGATGACGGTGCGCGAGGGCTTCGACAAGGTCGGTGGCTTCGATAGCGCGACGTTCTTCCTCTATTGCGACGATGTCGACTATTCGTGGCAGCTGCGCCTGCACGGTTACCGGGTGGTGTTCGAGCCCGCCGCGGCCGTCTTCCACGACAAGCGGCTCACCATCACCGGCGACTGGCCCGCCGGCGACGCCGAGATCTACTACTCGGCAGAAGCAGCGATCCTGCTCGCTCACAAATACTCGCGGCCCGACATCGTGCGATCACTCGTTGCCCGGTACACGAAAGACGGTAGTGCGGCCGCGCTCAAGGCGACCGCGGAATATCGCAAGCGCAAGGCCGCGGGAACACTTCCTACGCCCGTCGATCGTGCCCACAAAGTTGCGGAGTTCGTCAAAGACAACTACGCGGTCCACCGGTTCTGAGCGGAACGAAATGACGAAGAAGACCATCAAGGACGACCACCCCTCAAGCTTCGTGGGACTCATCGACGTCATCTCCGGGCGTAAGAACGTTGACCCCGAGTTGCATCGCCGGTTGGAGTCAGTTCGTCAGCTGCTCGTCGCGCCCAAGACCCACGAAGGTCCCTTCCTTACCGTGCTCGTGCGCACCCAAGGCCGCCGCCTCGAGCCGCTCAAGGATGCCCTGCTGTGCCTCGCCGGCCAGACGGTGCAGGACTTCGAGGTGATCCTGTTAGAACACAACGCGACCAAGGATGCCGCACGCGAGGTGCGTGCCATCGTCGATCGGCTCGAGCCAGAGTTCGGCTCACGTGTGCGCATTCTCGAGGTGAAGGGTGGTACGCGCTCGAAGCCACTCAACGCGGGCGTGCACGAGGCGCGGGGCAGATACATAGCGATCTACGACGACGACGACCTCGTTTTTGCCGACTGGATCGAGCAGTTCCGCGACACCGCCGGAACCGACGGTGATCGCCTCGCCCGCGCTGTCGTGGCCAATCAGGTCGTCGTGCCCGAGATCTGGCCGCAGGGTCAGAGTGGCTTCCGCACGGCCTCGTGGCCGAACTCCGAATACCCCAAGACGTTCGACCTCCTCCAGCACATGCTCGTCAACTACTCGCCGTTCATGAGCTGGGCCTTCCCTCGAGCGCTGTTCTTCACCTACGGCATGCGCTTCGACGAGAACCTCACGGTGGCTGAGGACTGGGACGTGATCCTGCGGGGTTCGCTACTTCTCGGTGTCGACGACGTTCCCGCCCTCACCGCGATCTACCGGCGCTGGGTGGGCGGCGAGTCGTCCTATACGAGTCACGACACGGAGTCGTGGCGCGCATCCGAGCAGGCAGTGATTGACCGCATCGACGAACACGTGATCATGATGCCCGTGGGTTCGTTCAATGCAATGCGCCGTATGGTGCTC
Organism: Rhodoglobus sp.; assembly: GCA_040002655.1. Lineage (GTDB taxonomy): Bacteria > Actinomycetota > Actinomycetes > Actinomycetales > Microbacteriaceae > Rhodoglobus. The sequence goes on from JBDUEC010000002.1 coordinate 3,087, forward strand.
TACAACACGGCTCTCGACAACTACCGATTCATCTTCAACGGCACCTCTCTGCGCCGCCCGCTCAACTGGGCGTGGGATGCCGTGCGCCCCGGGTTCAGAGTCGCGGTAAAGGTGCGCAACCGCATCCGCAGATTGAGAGCCCGATGACCGAGCCACCACTGCTCCCGGCTGCGAAGGAGCGCTTCGCATTCATCCACATTCTGCGTGGACTCGCTGCGCTCCTGGTCGTGTGGTCGCATCTCAGCGGATTCTGGCTGCTCACCAACGGCAAGGTGTCGTTCCTCCAGGACCTCTGGTACCAGTTCGTCGCACGGCCGTTGCACGTGTTCCAGAACGGCGGCCACCTCGGTGTTGTGCTGTTCTTCCTGATCAGCGGCTACATCATTACGCACACGTCGTTGCGGGAGACTGCCCGCACTTTTGCGATCCGACGGGTACTGCGCATCTTCCCGCCACTCATAGTGGCGACGATTGTTGCCTGGCTGCTGTGGCTGGTTGCTCGGGCCTCCGGCACCGACCTCATCGGCATCAACGGCGGGAGTGTGTGGCACTGGTTGTCCGGTGGCGTACTGCTCGACGGGTTCTCCGCGGAGGGGCGCGTCATCGATGTGACGTGGACTCTCGTCGTCGAGATCCTGTTCTACGCGATAACCCTCGCTCTGCTCGTTCTCTCCCGCTCGCGTGCCGTGCTCGCGACGTGGATCATGATCGGCGCCTGGGTCGCCCTCTGGGTGCTCTCGCTCAACTTCGGGACGTCGATCGGCGCCAACACGGCGCCCACCCTCTATCTGGGTTTCCTCGTGCTTGGCCGAGTCATCTACCTCTGGCAGCGCGGGTTCTTCGGGCACCTCGACGGCGCGCTCGCTGCATCCCTCGTCGTGATCCTGTATCTCATCTTCGCCGAGACCGCGGAGCCGGGCTTCCTGCTCGCCCCCGGCGGCTGGGTTGGGCTCGAACCGATCGTGACGTACGCGTACGCGCTCATCATCTTCTTGGCGTTCATGCGCCTTGCGCCGAAGAGGGCGGTTCAACCTTTCGCCTTCCTTGGGGATATCAGCTACTCGCTCTACCTGCTGCACCTCCCTGTTGGTATTACCGTGCTGAATCTGCTCGCCCTCGTTGGTGTTCCCGAGAGTCTCAACACAGCCATCGCGATAGTCGTCTCAGTGGCGGTCTCGTGGGTTTCATACCGCTTCGTGGAGCGCCCCACGCAGTCGCTCGCTCGTCGCCTTACCCGCAAACCCGGGGTACAGCCCACCTCGTGACGCGCCGGTAGTTGCGGGGCAAACCTTCAACCTCGACTCTAAGATCGGGGTACTTGTTGTTGGTGAACACGACCGGGGGACAGTGTGGCACTCAGGGTCGTAGAGCCGCGCGTGGCAGGACTGCGCACGGCGACGCGTCGACGTATCGCCGCGATCGCGGTCGCGATAGTCGCGCTCTCGAGCCTGTGGGCAGTCTCTCCAGTTGCCGAATCGCCGGCCAACGCGGTCGACGGAGCTCAGTTCAACGCAGGCAACATCATCAGCGATTCCCTGTTCTTCGACGGGAGCGCGATGACGGAAGACCAGATTCAGTCGTTCCTCGACAGCAAGATCGGTGGCTGCCAGAATTCCCTCTGCCTCAACGTGCTGCGCGTCAACACCCCCAACGAGGCGGCCCAATACACGGGCGGCACGCTCGTGTGTGGTGCGTACTCCGGGGCGGCGAACGAGCGAGCGTCGACCGTCATTTACAAGGTACAGAAGGCATGCAACATCAGCGCCAAGGTGCTGTTGGTGATCCTCCAGAAGGAGCAGGGACTCGTTACCCGTACGGCACCGAGCGCGAGCACGCTTGAGCGTGCGATGGGCTACGGATGTCCCGACAATACGGGCGGCACGTGCGCCTCGCAGTACTACGGGTTCTACAACCAGATGATCAACGCAGCGTGGCAGCTGCGACGGTATGGAACGAGTCCGGTGTTCGGCAACTACCAGCCCGGCGTGAACACGGTGGCCTGGAACCCCGACCCCAACTGCGGCGCGAGCACTTTCACGATCGTGAACCGCGCGACGGCAGCGCTCTACAACTACACGCCATACCGGCCCAATGCCGCAGCCCTGAGCAACCTGTACGGCACAGGTGACGATTGCTCTTCCTACGGCAACCGCAATTTCTGGGCGTATTACAGCGACTGGTTCGGCAACACGACCGCTCCCCCGGGAACCCCTGAGGGCGGCGGGGTCACGATCACTCCGATCCCGAGCAACATCGCCGTCTCGGGCTACGCGGTGGATCCGGATGCGGTCACGGCATTCGTGCCCGTCGCCGTCCAAATCGACAGCTCCTGGTACGGCACGGTGGCGAACCTTGCCGGCGCCAGTCGCGAACCCGAGTATCCCGGCGCCGGGTCCAACCATGACTTCGGAGGGTCCTATCCGGCTTCTCCGGGCCACCACACGGTGTGCATCTACCTTGTCAACGCCGGCGGCGCGGGCGGGCAGGGGTCGTTGGGCTGCCAGGACGTGATCGTGCCCTTCTCGCCGGCTCCAGTCGGTGCGATCAACGCCGCTACGGCGAACGGTCGCGTAGTCGCTTTCTCGGGGTGGGCCGTGCAACCAGACCAACCCACGTCAGCCGTCCCGATTGCGATCAACTACGGCGCACAGTGGATCCCACTCAGCGCCAATCAGCCGAACTCCACTGCGCCCACCCAGGTGAAGGGCGCCGGCCCCAACCAGGGCTTCTCCGGCACCTTCATCGCTGAACCTGGCGTGCAGACCTTCTGTGCCTGGGCGGCTCGGCCAACCGGCCCCGCGGTCCGGCTCGGTTGCCGCTCGCTGCTCGTCCCCGACGTCGACCTCACCCTCGGCAAGGTCACAGGGGCCACCGGAGCCGCCGCGTCCCTGTCGATGAGCGGCTGGGCGGTCTGGCCGGACGCCCCGACCTCGGCCGTGCCGATCGCCCTTAACATCGGCAACTCCTGGTACGCGGCATCGGCCGACCTCGCCAATCCTGCGGGTGAGGCCGCGGTGCCCGGTGCCGGGCCCAACCACGGATTCACGGCGACCGCCGCCGTCCGTCCGGGCACCTACAACGCGTGTATCTGGGCTGCGCAGTTGAAAAGCGCGGCAAAGATGCTCGGATGCCGCACCGTCTCGGTCGCAGCACCCGCGGCCACCTCGTCGGCAATCGAGTCAGTGACCACGAACTCTTCTGGCGTCGTTTTCTCCGGATGGGCGGTCTGGCCCTCGGACCTGGCGGCCAGTGTTCCGATAGCAGCAAACATCGGGTCGAGCTGGTACGGATTCTCCGCGTCCCAACCGAGCCCGACTGGTGACGCGGCGAACCCAGGGGCGGGCCCGAATCACGGGTTCGTCGGCAGCATCCTCGTTCCGCCCGGCAACTACACAGTGTGCTTCTGGGCGGGTAGCCCCGGTGGTGCGCCTGCGACCCAGATCGGATGCGAGACAGTCAAGAAGGATGCCCCGACCGGTGCGGTGGGCGAGCTGACCTCGGTCGAATCCGGGGCCGGCGGACTGCACTACTCGGGCTGGGCAGTGCTCGCGAGCGCGCCCGCCACCCCAGTGGTGCTTGCGCTCGATGTCGACGGCGCCTGGTCGGCAATCACTACTGATGAGCCGAACGAGGTCGCCCCCACGAAGTTCAGCGGAGCGGGCTCAAACCAAGGCACGAGTGGTTTCATCGCTACGGCTCCTGGCGTGCACAATGTATGCCTCTGGGCGCAGAGTCCGGTTGGAGCCGTCAACTTGGGCTGTAGTACGGTAACCGTCGTTGCGGCGTCCGCGGTCTTCGGCCGAATCACGGAGGTCACCGCATCGGCGGGCGCGATCACCATCAAGGGATTCGCAGCTTGGCCGTCGGCGCCCACGACCTCCGTGCCGATCGCCGCGAACATCGGCTCGAGCTGGTTCGTGATCCCGTCGGCAGTGCCCAGCACTGTCACCGCCGACTGGATCGCCGGGGCCGGGCCAAACCAGGGTCTCAACGGGAGCTTCCCCGCGCCGCCCGGCGAGCAGAACGTCTGCCTGTGGGCGGCGACTCCGAACGGCCCCGCAGTCCAGCTCGGGTGCAGCGTCGTCACGGTTCCCTGACTGCCGGCAGCCGGGCATCCGGGCGTGCTTGTTAGGATTCGGGGGGCATTTCTGCAGGGTCCCAGACGGAGGAGCAGCATGGTTCGGACTAATTCGGGCGTCGTCTCGATAGTCCTCGTGAACTTCCGGGGCAGTCCGGACACGATCGTGGCCGTCGAGAACCTGCGCACCGTCGACTGGCCCGCCGACCGGCTCGAGGTCATCGTCGTCGACAACGACTCCGGCGACGGTAGCGCCGATGCGATCAGGGCCGCGGCGCCGTGGGTCACGGTTATCGAGTCGTCCGCCAACCTCGGTTTCGCCGGCGGCTGCAACCTCGGAGCCGCCTCGAGTCGCGGCGAGGTAGTCGCCTTCCTCAACAGCGACGCGAAGCCTGACCCAGCCTGGATTTCCGCGGCCATGGCCGAGCTCGACGCTGATTCTGCAGTGGGGGCCGTCGCGAGCCGGGTGCTCGACTGGGATGGTGTCGTCGTGGACTACATCGACGCCGGGCTCACCTGGCTCGGCAAGGGCTACAAGCCGTTCGTGGGCGAGACCGCGGGCACGCTCGGTCTGGTCGCGAAGGACGTGCTGTTCGGCACCGGTTCCGGCATGTTCGTTCGTCGCTCCGTCTTCGACGAGCTCGGCGGTTTCGACGACCTGTTCTTCATGTTCTACGAGGATGTCGACCTGGGCTGGCGGCTCAACCTCGCGGGCGGGCGCTTCCGCTATGTGCCGGAGTCGGTCGTCTACCATCGCCACCACGGCACCGCGGGCAAGTTCGGCAGTTTCAAGGAGACGTACCTCTTGGAGCGCAATGCGCTGTTCGCGCTCTACAAGAACCTCGAGCAGTCCCGGCTCGACGACGTGCTGCCCGCAGCTCTCGCCCTCACTGTGCGGCGCGCAGTAGCCGCGGGAAAGCTCGACTCCACGTCGCTCGACTACCGAAGCGGCGCGGATGACGCCTCTCTTGAGCAGACCGTCGCGCGAGAGGGGCTCGCGGGCCTCTTCGCGGTCGACCAGTTCGTCGAGCACCTGCCCGAGCTCCACGCCGCTCGCGAGCGGATCCAGTCCACCCGCCGCCTCTCCGACCGCCAGCTGTGGTCGCTGTTCGGCAGGGTCGACGCGCTGCCCGCTCCCGGTACCACGTACCGGGAGGCGTACGAGTCGGTGACCGACGCGTTCCCCGTCATCGAGGAGCCCGGGCGCACGAAAGTGCTTATCATCACAGGCGACCCGCTCGGGCAGAAGATGGCGGGCCCGGCCATCCGGGCATGGAATATGGCAATGGCTCTCTCGGCCGTGCACGACGTCACCCTTGTGACTCTCACCGCGCTTGAGCAGCTCGAGGCGCCATTCGCGCTCGCGCGCGTGCGGCCCGGCGACAACCGTGCGTTCGCGCCGTTTGAGGCGTGGGCCGACATCATCGTCTTCCAGGGCCACGCCATGGAAGCCTTCGACGCCCTCGGGCACACGAGCAAGATCGTGGTCGCTGATATCTACGACCCGATGCACCTTGAGCAGCTCGAGCAGGCGCGCGAGCTGCCGGCCGGCACCTGGGACAAGCAGGTGGTCGACGCGACACGCACGCTCAACGAGCAGTTGCTCAAGGCCGACTTCTTCCTGTGTGCCTCCGACCGCCAGCGGATGTTCTACCTGGGCCAGCTGTCCGCCCTCGGGCGCATCAATCCCGCCAACTACGCAGATGATCCCGACCTCTCGAAGTTGCTCGCCGTGGTCCCCTTCGGGTTCGATGCGACACCGCCCGTGCACGAGCGCCAGGTGCTCAAGGGCGTGCGCGAGGGGATCGGACCCGACGACAAGGTGCTGCTGTGGGGCGGCGGGCTCTACAACTGGTTCGACCCGAAGACGCTCATTCGCGCCGTCGCACAGGTGGCCTCCCGGCGGGAGGGGGTGCGACTCTTCTTCCAGGGCACGCGCCACCCGCATCCGGGCGTGCCGGAGATGGAGATCGTCGCGGCCTCGCGGGCACTCGCCGGCGAACTCGGCGTCGTCGGCAAGTCGGTGTTCTTCAACGACTCGTGGGTCGACTACTCCGACCGGCAGAACTTTCTGCTCGAGGCCGACGCGGGGGTGAGCACGCATTTCGAGCACATCGAGACGACGTTCTCGTTCCGAACGCGCATCCTCGACTACCTGTGGGCGGGTCTGCCGATGGTGGTCACCACCGGCGACTCGTTCGCCGAGCTCGTGCGCGACGAGGAGCTCGGGTTCGTCGTCGAGGCTGAGGATGTCGACGGCCTCGCCGTCGCGCTCGAGGCCGTGCTGTTCGACGAGGCGCTCGCGGCCCGCTTCCGCGCGAACGTGGCCCGCGTGCGCGGACGCTTCCAGTGGGACCAGACGCTCGCGCCGCTCATTGCCTTCGCCGCGGCACCGCGGCACGCTCCCGACCTGCTTGAGAACCGGCTCGCCGCGGGATTGCTGCCCGAAGTCTCTGCGCCCCGCCGCCGCAAGGCGTACGGCTTCCGCCACAACGTCGAGCTCGTCACGCACTACCTGCGCAACGGCGGCGTTCGCGTCGTCCTGCGCAAGGTCCGCTCCCGACTGCGGGCCCGCTAGATGACGAAGGCGTCCTCAGGGTTCACGGCGATCCTCATCGCGACGGTCATCGCGGGCGTCGCAGGCTACCTCATCACCTTCCTGGTCTTCCGGATGATCGGACCGGCCGACTACGCCGTGTTCGCCGTGTTCTGGGCGTCGCTCTACCTGCTCGTGGGCGGGCTCGGGGGCATCCAGCAGGAAATCACGCGCGCCACGCACCCGATCGAGTTGGGTTCCCGCGAGCGGGCCAGCCGCGCGCGCACCTTCGCTGTGCTGGCCGCGCTCGTCGTCGCCGCCCTAGTCGTCGGCACCGCCCCGTTGTGGCAAGCTTCGGTCTTTCCTGACTCGGGGTGGGCGCTTGTGCTTCCGCTCGCCGTGGGCGCAGGCTCGTACGTGCTCGTCGCGACCCTCAGTGGCTCGCTCTACGGGGTGGCACAGTGGCGTTCGCTCGCCCTCATGATCGCAGCAGACGGTGTGCTTCGGCTGCTATTCATCGTCATCGGGCTGCTCGTGACGCCCGACGTCGTCGCACTCGCCTGGGCGGCGGCTGTGCCGTTCCCGCTCGCGATCATGGTGCTCTGGCCGATCATTCGTGGAACGTTCGTGGGCCTCAGCGACCTCGATGTCGGATACGGCGCGCTCACGTGGAACGTCGCCCGCACGGTGCTCGCCTCGGTGTCGTCGGCGGTGCTCGTCAGCGGCTTCCCCCTGCTGCTTGGGCTCGCCGGCCGGGATTCCGATGCCACACTGCGCGGTGAACTCATCTTCACGATCACGCTCGCGCGCGCGCCACTGATCGTCACCGTCCTGTCGCTGCAGAGTGTGCTGCTCGTGCGGTTCCGCGATCATCCCGCGAACTGGCTCCGGGTGTTCCTCATGGTGCAGGCCTTCATCGTCGCGGCTGCGGTGCTCGTGGGGATCGGCGGGCTCTTTCTTGGCCCGGCGGTGTTCGAATTCGTCGGGGGATCGCCGATTACGCTCTCCGGGCAGTTCATCGCAATTCTCGTTGGCTCGTCGGCGTTCGTCGGCGGCCTGTACGTGAGCGGCTCGGCCGTGCTCGCACGGTCACAGCACCTCGTCTACTCCGCGGGCTGGGTCACGGCCGCGGCGGTTACCATCGTGGTGATGCTCCTGAACCTCGACCTGCAGACGCGCGTCGCCACCGCCCTCGTGGTCGGCCCGATCGCGGGCCTCCTCGTACACCTCACGTGGCTCGTCGCGGCCTCGCTACGCGCGCGGAGGGCCACAGCATGAGACGACCCGAGGTCGTCGTCGCTGCGTTCCTGATCGTCGTTGCGACCGCGCTCCCGCTGCTCGGCCTGCCGACCTGGATCGTGCTGATTGCGGCGGCGGTGCCGTGGTGCTGGTACCTCGCGTCGCGCGTGGGCACGTTCGTCGGGATCGCCGGCATGGTGATCATCGAGCTCTGGGCGCTGCTCATGGTCATGATGGCGACGACGGTCACGCACCTGCCGCTGCTTCCGACTGTCACAATCCTCTGGGGGCTGCTCGGGCTTGCTGGAGTTGCGCTCGTCGCCCGTCGGCCGCGCGCATCTCGGCCCGGTGCCGCCGCGCTGGCTACGTGGCTTCCAGCCGCGGCCGGCGGACTCGTATTCCTCGGCGCCATGGCCGTCAGCAATGTGGTCCCGAACGCCGCCAGGCTCGCGTGGGTAATGCTCGGCGACTCAGCGAACAACATCATCTTCGCTCGCGAGATCATCTACCGCGGCGGCGTTGGGATCGGCGCTGGCGAGAATCCTGTGCCTCTTCCGAGCGCGCTCATGGCGATCGTCATGTCCGCAGGCCGCGGCGAGGTCGCCCCGCGCGACTACCTGAGCCATGACATTGGAGCGTTTGCCCAGGTCTGGATGCTGCTCATCGCGCTCACCTGCCTTCTTGCCGGTGCGCTCGTAGCAAGTCTCGTGCGCTCGCGCGACGCGCGCCCGCTCACCATCGGTCTCGCGGGTGCCGCCGGCTCTCTCCTGCCGCTGTCCTGGTTCTTCACGGGCTACCCGATCGAGTTCGGTTTCTTTAACACCCACGTCGCGTTGCCGATCGTGTTCGCGGCGTTCCTCGTCTATCTCGCCGCTGACCGTTTCCCTGCTGTGGCGCTGGGAATCCTCACCCTTGCGGCGACGCTGCTGCTCGCTGTGTGGAGCCCACTCGTACTCATGCCTGCGGCACTCGGCGCGGTAGTCGTCGCACGACGTTGGAGAGCGACTTTCGCATCACGCGGCGGCCAGCTCGTGGTGCTCGCACTAGGCGTCGCGCAGTTGCTCGGCTACGGAATACTCGTTGTGCTACCGAGCTTGGTCCGCAACAGTGCCTTCCTCTCCGCCCCCGGTGGCGCCTTCGGCTTCCACAAGTGGATGATGTTCGCACTTGCTGTGGTTGCGATTGCGGTTGCTGTCGTCGCATACCGCAAGCTGCGCAACGCTGTGGTGCTCGGGGTCGTCGCGATTGTCATCGGCTCCGCGCTTGGACTCGGCGCGCTGCTGTTTCTTACGCGCAACGAGGCCAATCCCTGGAGCTACTACCCGCTCAAGTTCTCATGGCTCGCGTCGACCGTGCTCCTCGTACTCGCCTTCGGCCTTGCCGTCGCGGCGGCGCAGTCCCTGTTCCGCCGCGAGGTGATGAGAATCGCCGGGCTCGCGGTTGTCGCCGCGGTCACGGTTGCCTTCCTCACGTGGACCCCGTCCTCCGCGCCTGGCTACGCGTGGAAGGATCCGATTCCACGCATACTCTCGGGCGATGTGCTCGGCGTGGGCGACCGAGGAGCAATGGAGATCTTTGCGCTGGCCGATCCGGAACAGTCCACCTTCTTTTGGCATTCCGACGACCCACTCGAGGGCGTCAAGAACTTCTGGGTGCTGCAGATGTGGTCGGACTCGATGTCGAAGAACCTCGACCTCAAGTACGCTGCGTACGGACTCTACGACCCCGATGACATCAACGACCTCTGTCGAATCGTTGGCCTCATGGGCGGCGGCACGATCGTTCACACCGCACTGACCGACCTCGACCAGCAGCTCGACACGGCATGCCCTCAGCAGGACGTGACCGTGGTCGTGACCCCGTGACCGTCCGCCGCGTCCTACCGCTTACCGTAGTCGGGCTTGGCGTCGCCGTCGGCACCCTCACCCTCGTGTTCGACCTGACGTTCTGGTTCGTCGCTGTTGTCGCGATCGCCGGATGGCTCGTGGCTCTCGTCCGCCGCTTCGGTGCCGACATCGCGGTCCCGGTCACAGCCCTCGGGTTCCTCACGTTTTTCACGCTAACGCTGCTCCTCTCGCGCCTGCTCCACACGGGAGTGTCTTCCGCGCTCATCATCGCGCTCGGAATCGCCTCGCTCGGCGCGGGCATCGTCTTGGCCCGGGACGCAGCGCTGCGAGTGCCAGAAACGAAGCCGGGTACCCCGATCCGGTGGGATTGGGTTGCGAGCTTCTCCGGCGCTCTTATTTGGTTCGCGGCAGAGTTGAGCACGGTACGGCTGACGGTCGGCGAGCGCATCAGCTGGGCGATGCGCAACGACATTAGCAATACACTCACCTTCGCCCATGATGTCGTCGCGCGCGGCGGCATCACTCCGGGCGCCGGCGAAAACCCGGCGCCAATCCCTGCTGCGCTCGTGGCGGCGTCGATAGCCGCGGGGCGCGGGAGTGTCGCGTCGCCCGGCCTATTCCTCCACGACATCCTCGCGGTCTCGGTAGTGTGGGGCGGGCTGATCATGCTCGCGTGCGTGCTCGCGGGCGCCACCGCCGCGGCCGTGGCGCGCGTGCTGGGAGCCTCCCGCTGGCTGCGCGTCGCTGCCGCCGCGGTGGGGTCGCTGCTCGTGCTTTCGTGGCTGTTCACCGGCTACCCGATGGAGTACGGTTTCGTCAACACCCACGTGATTCTTCCTGTTCTACTGTCTGCGGTGCTCCTGTTCCTCTCGGGGCAACACAGACCCGTGATCACCGCTGTCGGCCTGCTCCTTGCTCTCGCGGTTACGATCGGCACTTGGAGTCCCTTGGCGCTGCTGCCTGGTGCGCTCCTCATCGTCCACGTGCTGTGGAACCCTCGTCAGCTGTTCGCTGCCCGCCGTGGCTCCCGTGCTGCTCTCGTCGTGGGCCTGGCGCTCGCCCTGGCTGCCGCTAGCGGTATCGCCCTCCCGTCGCTCGTGAGCCAGCGCGAGGCACTGGCCGGCGGCGGCGGAATCTACAACCCCGGCAAATGGGTGGTGTTTGCACTCGCTGTGGCCGTGCTCGTCGCTGTCCTTGTCGCGGAGCGCCGTGTGCGCAGCAGGGTCGTGGTCGGATTCGCTGCGCTCGTGGTCGCGGCGATCGGCGGGCTCGGAATCCTGCTCTTCGTGAGCAGACGGGCTGCCGATCCGTGGACTTACTACCCGGTGAAGTTCTCGTGGATCGTGAGCCTGCTGTTCATCGTGATCCTCGTCGGTGCCTCGCTCGCGCTCGCCGCCCGGTTGCACGCGCCCGCCTGGCGCACTGTGGGGTTCGGAGTGGTTGTCGCCTCCGTCGCGGGCGTGATCGCCTGGGCGCCCCTGATCATCTCCACCCACGTCTCCATGAACCCGATCAACCGCCTACTGAGCAGTCAGCTTGTCGAGGACTACCCCCTCACCGCAGATGCGGTACTCGGACTCGCCGACCAGGATCACCCCCGGCTCCTCTGGAAGTCCTCGCTCTATGAGGAGTACGGCCAGAAGGTCGAGGGCGAGGCAAACATCTGGCTCATCCAGAACTGGGTGGATTCGCTCGTTCGTCAGGCGGACCTCCGGCTGCTCGCCTACATCTCCTACGCGGACAAGAGCACTGACACCCTGTGTCAGATCGGCGAGCTTACCCCGCAAGGGCTCGAAGTTCACACCGCAGACACGGCACTTGCTGCGGCGCTCGACGAGGCTTGCCCGTCGGCGCCAATCACCGTCGTGGCGGGTTAGGACCGGCCGGGTCGACCGGCGCCCTGACTGGGCCGTGCAGCTCGCGGTCTAGTCGAACGCCGTCCGCCAGCGGCGCACGGCGAGGACGAAGACGACCCCGGTACCGAGGGTAACCACGCCGAACGCGGCCAGCACGAGCGGCACGCCACCGGGCGGAGACCACTGCGGGGCCAGCAGGTCGAGCCATCCGGCTTGGTACCCGACCGAATAGCGGCGCAGCGCGGTAGCGAACGACTGGAAATGCGCGAGCGCCCACAGTCCGCTGACAATCACGAGGAGACGAGTTGGGTCTCCGTCCCGGAATTTCACGCGGTCGGCAAGCAAAGTCGATGCGGCGAGTATCGCGCACACAAAGATGGGCAGGATGTAGCGCCCCTGCCAGACAATTCCTCCGCTCTGGATGTAGATGCCTTGGAGGATCGGGGGCAGCAGGAGGAGTGCCCCGCCGAGCCCGAGCGTAAGGATAAGCGCGCGACCGCGAAGCGCTACGAGTGCGAGCAGCAGGATGCCGCCCGCGAACACCGCCCACACGAAGTACACGAACGCCGGCGCGGGAGTGTCGAGCCACCCAAAGATGCCCACGATGCCGTGCGCGTAGTCAAAGGTGGAGAACAGGGTCCACGCGAAGCCCAGGATCGGCGACGTGCCCGTGCCCGGCGCGGTGCTGGGGTCGTTCGGGTCGTCTATGTCGCCGCCGAGCGAGTTGGTAGAGAGCAACCAGATCGCTGCGAACGCCGCTGCCACGGCCGTCACGCCGATGAGTACCTGCACGGGCCGAGAACGAAGCAACTCGACCAGTCGAGCGCGGGAAGCAAGCACGAGTGGCGTGAGCAGCGCGATAGCGAGCCACAACAGCGAGAGCCCGCGCATGTTGGCGGCGATGGCGGCCGAGACGAATGCGACTGTTGCCGCGGCCCATGGGCGCACCGGCTCACCACGCACGAGGGTGATCACGCCCACGAAAGCCGCTAGCGTCGCGGTGACCTCCACCGAGTTGGGGTTCACGGTGCCGCCGAGGAACAGCACCATCGGGGTCACAGCGACCGCGAGGCCAACCGCGGGCAGTAGCGCGCGCCGCCACTGGGAGACCAGCGAGAACGAGAGGGCGAGGAACAGGGATGCCAGAACGGCGCTCACCGCCCTCATGGCAAGGATGCCGCGGTCGTCGTCGAACAAATATGTGGGCCACCCAACGAGCAGGTAGTACACCGGGTTGTAGAGGCCCGCCGACGTCGTTGAGTCCAGGATCTGGCCGCCATTGCCCGGCACCTCGGGGCTACACGCCGCGGACTGGTCGGCAACGAAGGCGTAGCAGGTCTGGGCCTGTGTATACGCGATGTAGAGGGGGACCTGCACGATGCTGCCCTGCGGGCTCGGCTCACCGATGAACTGGCCGCGCACCACGGAGGCGGCTTTGATGATGTGCGCGGGCTCGTCGGGCGCGGCCGCGATCGGGGTTGAGAGAGCCCAGAGACCCGAGAGGATCGAGAGGAGCGCCCATGACCCCAGCAGGATCAGCCATGGCCGTGGTCGACGATCAGTCCTTGGCACCGTCGCGGGCTTCTTTCTCGGAAAGGCGCAGCTCGAGTAGCGCCACCTTCTCGGCCAGCACCCGAGTCTTGCTCTCGAGCTGAGTGAGCTCAGAACTGTTCTGCAGGGCGACCAGGAAGAGGATTGCGATACTCACGAAGAACACGAGGTTTATGGGCACCTCGATGCCGATCAACTTGGCCGCCCAGTCGAGCGTTGCCGGGAAGACGCCGGCGATAAGGGCAAGCACGCCAGCGATGAGCCACCAGATCGCGTGGCGCTCGCGCAGATGGCGACGACGCAGGAGCTCGATCACGACGATGAGGATCAGCGCCGCAGAGACAATACCGAAGATATAGCTGGTGATCGTCACAAGCTGCCCTTCGTGGCGTAGGTCGAGGCGGGCCGGACGTAGGCGAACACGAGGGCGAGCGCCGCACGGCCGAGGTAGGCCGCTGCCTTGAACGGGTTGTGGGAGGGCACGCCGCCAGCCCGCACGCGCATGGTGACGGGGACTTGGCGGATCACGAGGCCCGATCGCGAGGCGATCACGAGGGCTTCGATGGTGTCGCCCAGGTATTCGGCGGGGTAGTGCTCTGCGAAGAGGGCGACGGCACGCGGGCCCGAGGCGCGGTTACCGGACGTCGTGTCGGTCAGCGTCGCCTTCGAGGTGCGACTGAGGATCGCGGCGAGTACCTTCATCGCCCACGCCCGCGGGCCGCGCACACGGTAGTCGCCCTGGCCCGCAAAACGCGCTCCCAGCACGAGGTCGGCGGTGTCGAGTTCGTCAAGCAGGGCGGGCACGCTCGCCGGGTCGTGCTGGCCGTCGGAGTCGATTTGCACGACGTTGTCGTAGCCGTTCTCCTGCGCGTAACGGAAGCCCACCCGCATGGCTCCACCCACGCCGAGGTTGAAAGGGAGTGTGGCCACGAGAGCACCGGATTGCCGGGCGACCGCTGTGGTGTGGTCGCGTGACCCGTCGTCGACGACAAGCACGTGCACTCCGGGAAGCTTTTCAAAAACCTCGGCGACGACTGCGCCGAGTGCCTCCTCCTCGTTGAAGGCGGGCATCACGATCAGCGTGCGCTCGAGGTTGGAAGTCACCGTGCGATTCTACCGGTGGCGAGACTCAACGCCTGTCGTCACGAGTCGCGCAGTCCGAGGATGTGCCTGCTCAGGTTGCGGCGACCGAGGGCGTTGCGCGTGAGCAGCGCGCCGGGCAGCTCGCTGAGGGCGTTGAGGCGAGAGGAGAAGTGCACGCGAGCCGCTCTGGCGGCGCGCTTCCAGCCGAGGTTGGCAGCGGTCCGCTCAGCCTCGGCGAAGAACGTCGCCTCCTGCAGGAACTTGGTGCCGTCGGGCCCGGTCACGGCAGAGACGCTGCGCGAGTGGCGGCGGTAGGTGAAGACCGGTTCGTCGTCGAGTGCGAGCAGCCCGCCGCCGACCGTGATCTCGAACAATTTCGCCAGGTCTTGCACCACGTCTAGGTCATTGCGGAAGCCGCCTGCCGCGAGCAGTTCGCGCTTCCAAACGAGCGACGGGAAGTAGGTCCAGTTGCCGCGCAGCAGGCTCCGCGCCAGGACCTCGCCCGAATAGATTCGCCCGCCCCGCCCGGAGGGACGGTAGTAGTCCTTGACCCGATCGGCGAGCGGTCGTGACGGGCGCCCGTCCTCATCGATGACGCTCACCCCCGGCTGCACGATCGCAGCACCCGGGAACTGCTCGAGCAAGTCGTGCACGCGGCGCACGTAGCCCGGAAGCATGACGTCGTCACATCCCATGAGCTGTAGGTACTCGGCATCCGCGAGGCCGATCGCCTTGTTGTAGTTGCGGCTCGGGCGCAGGTTGGTCTCGTTGCGCAGGTAACTGACGCGTGGATCGCCGATCGACCTGGCCCATTCGCCGGGCGCGAGGTCGGGGTAGACATCGTCGATGATGACGAGTCGCCAGTCGGGATCGTCTTGCGCAAGCACGCTGTTCACAGCCGCACGGAAGTGATCGAAGCGTCCGTAGAAGGGCATCATGATGTCCAAGGTCACTCGGATAGGCTAGCAACGCTGATTTTGAGGAGACACCATGACGACCACCCCCACGAAGCGTGCCCTGATCACGGGCATCACCGGTCAGGACGGCAGCTACCTGGCTGAACTGCTCCTCTCCAAGGGCTACGAGGTGCACGGCTTCATCCGTCGATCCTCGACCTTCAACACGAGTCGGATCGATCACATCTACGAGAACCCGCAACAGCCCGACCAGAAGCTGATCCTGCACTTCGCCGACCTGACAGACGGTTCGCGTCTCGTCACGCTGCTCAGCGAGATCCAGCCCGACGAGGTTTACAACCTCGCTGCCCAGTCGCACGTTCGCGTGAGCTTCGACGAGCCCGAGTACACCGGTGACACCACAGGACTGGGCACAGTTCGCCTCCTTGAGGCAATCCGTTCGAGCGGCATCCACGCCAAGTTCTACCAGGCCTCGAGCTCCGAGATGTTCGGTGCGACTCCGCCGCCGCAGAACGAGGAGACTCCGTTCTACCCACGCTCGCCGTACGGCGTCGCGAAGGTCTACTCATACTGGATCACCAAGAACTATCGCGAGGCTTACGGGATGTTCGCGACGAACGGCATCCTGTTCAACCACGAGTCCCCTCGCCGCGGCGGCACCTTCGTCACGCGCAAGATCACCCGTGCAGTGGCGCGAATTGCCGCCGGCCAGCAGTCGGAGCTCTGGATGGGAAACCTCGACTCGGTGCGCGACTGGGGTTACGCCCCCGAGTACGTCGAAGGCATGTGGCGCATGCTCCAGCATGACGACCCCCAGGACTTCGTGCTTGCGACCGGTTCGGCGTACACGGTGAAGGACTTCCTGCAGTTCTCCTTCGAGCGCGTTGGTCTGGAGTGGGAGAAGTACGTCAAGTTCGACGAACGCTACCTGCGCCCCACCGAGGTCGACTCGCTCATCGGCGACGCATCCAAGGCGAAGGACCTGCTCGGCTGGGTGCCAGAGGTGCACACGCCGCGACTCGCCGAGATCATGGTCGACTACGACGTAAAGGCGCTCGAGACCGAAGGCTCGCACTATGTGGACACGGTGGAGGGTGCGTCCTAAGTTGCGCGCACTACTCACCGGTGCCGGCGGGATGCTCGGCAGCAGTATCGCGCAGCAGTGGGCGCTTCATCGCCCAGACGTCGAACTCACGCAGGTCACCCGCAGCGACGCTGACCTGCGCGACCGCACCGCCACAGCGGAACTGATCGCGGCCGTCGCGCCCGACGTGATCATCCACGCCGCAGCGAAGGTGGGCGGCATCCAGGCGAAGCTGGACGAGCCCGTGCCGTACCTCCTCGACAACCTGCTGCTCGACTCGAGCGTCATCTCGGCGGCCCTCGAGTTGCGCATCCCCGACCTGCTGTATGTCGGAAGCGCCGCGTTCTATCCCGAACACTTCCGCCAGCCGTTCGTGGAGGATGACCTGCTGGCAGCTCCGCTTGAGAAAGCAAACGAAGGCTACGCCATCGCAAAACTGGCGGGCGCGAAGTTGTGCGAATACGCGAGCCGACAGCTGGGGTTGCATTATCGCGTCGTCGTGCCATCGAACTTGTACGGGCCGAACGACGACTACTCGCTCAGCCACGGTCACCTGATTGCCGCGACAATCGCAAAGATTCACGCGGCCCACATCGAGGGTAGTCCCGTAGTGGCCGTGTGGGGCGACGGCACCGCCCGGCGCGAGTTCACCTACAGCGACGACCTCGCCACCTGGCTTGTCTCGCAGGTTGACAACCTCGCGAACTGGCCGGACCTCGTCAACGTGGGTGCCGGCACGGACCACTCCATCACCGAGTACTACGAGACCGCACGCGAGGTCGTGGGCTATACCGGCGTGTTCGAATACGACACGACGAAGCCCGCGGGGATGCACCAGCGGCTCCTCGATTCATCGCGAGCCCGCGCGCTTGGATGGGCGCCGACGACATCTCTGGCCGAGGGCATGGCACAAACCTACGAAAAGTACACCTCGCGGCTCACCGCAGGAAAGGTCCAATAACTCATGGTCGACGAACCCCTCGGCTTCCCCCTCGCCACCTCGTCCTGGGACGAGAAGGAGTATGCCGCGATCCAGCGAGTGGTCGACAGCGGTCGCTTCACCATGGGGCCGCTCGTCGCCGAATTCGAGCGTGACTTCGCCGCCCAGTTTGGCGCGGCGTACGGTGTCATGGTCAACAGTGGCAGCAGCGCCAACCTCCTTGCCATCGCTGCGGCCGTGCTCGATCCTCGCACCGATCTGAACGCTGGCGACGAGGTGCTCGTGCCCGCGGTCTCTTGGGCCACCACGTACTACCCGCTGCAGCAGTATGGGCTCAAGCTGCGTTTCGTGGACATCGACGTGGACACCCTCAACATGGATCTCGACCTCGCTGAGGCCGCAATCACACCCGCGACGAAGGCGATATTCGCCGTCAATCTGCTCGGCAACCCGAACGATTTCACCCGCCTCACCCAGCTCGCGAATGATCACGGGCTGATCCTCCTCGAAGACAACTGCGAGTCGCTTGGCGCGACGTTCGAGGGGAAGGCGGCGGGCACCTTCGGCTCAATGGGCACGTTCAGCGCCTTCTTCTCCCACCACATCTCGACAATGGAAGGCGGGGTCGTTCTCACCGACGATGAGCAGACGCGGCAGATTCTGACCTCGCTGCGCGCCCATGGGTGGACGCGGGAGCTTCCCGTCGAGAATTTTGTACACCACAAGACCGGCGATATGTTCGACGATCTGTTTCGCTTCGTGCTGCCGGGCTACAACGTGCGCCCCCTCGAGATGTCGGGCGCCATTGGCATCGAGCAGGTGCGCAAGATCGATTCTCTCGTGGCTGGCCGCCGTGCGAACGCGAAGTACTTCCAGCACATCATGGCTGCCGTGCCCGACGTGCGTATTCAGCAAGAGGTGGGGGAAAGCAGCTGGTTCGGCTTTTCGCTCGTGCTCGAGGGAGCGCTCGCGGGCCGACGCAACGATGTCGTCGCGGCACTGACTGCACAGTCGATCGAGTGCCGGCCGATCGTCGCAGGCAACTTCACTAAGAACCCGGTCATGAAGTATCTCGACGCGATCGTTCCCGATGAGCTACCGGCCGCGGACAAGATCCACCTCGATGGGCTATTCGTGGGAAACCACCACTACCCAGTCGAGAGCGGTCTCGACCTCCTCCAACAGACCCTACTGTCGGTCTAGGCGACCAGCGCGCGTTCGAAGCTCTCAAGGGTGCCGGCGGCCACCCGCTCCCACGAGAAGTCCGCTGCGCGCTCGAGACCACGGCGCGTTAGTTGCGCTTGCCGAGCCGGGCTGGCCGCGAGTTCCTGGACCGCGCGTGCCAGGTCGCGCGGGTTGCCGGGCGCGAAGTAGTCTGCGGCATCCGCGCCCACCTCCCGGAAGATCTCGGTGTCAGCGAGCAGTACAGGCAGGCCGATGCCCATCGCCTCGAGAGTGGGCAGTGAGAAGCCCGTGGCGAGTGTGGAGTCGATGAGTGCGGTCGCACCCGCGAGCAACGCGTCGAGTTCTTCGTTCGACACCCACGACTTGAGTTTGACCCAGCGATCGAGCCCCATCTCCTTCACGAGGGGCACGAGTGGATCGTCTCCGAAGCTCCCGGTGATCACGAGTTCGGGCCGCCTGTCCTCGGGGATGCCTGCCCACGCCTTGACGACCGTGGGGAAATCCTTGTAGGGGCTGCGCTGTCCCATGGCGAGGAAGAAGGGCGCGGCATCCGCCCGAGCAGTGCGTCCAGGAGTTGATGTGGCCCGGCCGGCGAGCGGAACCACGTCGATCCGGTCGCGAGGCACGCCGAGATAGCGGCTAAGGGCTCGGGCCGAGAACTCGCTGATAGTAAGAAATCGCGTGGCGTTCGCTGCGCCCCTGCGTTCCATCCACTTGACCGGGCCAGTGAACAACTTCGTCTGCATGAGGTCGGGGTTGGAGAAGTAGAGCAGATCGTGGAATGTGATGACGACGGGCATTGCGGAACGCAGGGGCCCGAACATCGCCGGCCCGTGGATGAGGTCGACGGCCTCCTGGCGAGCGAATCGGGAGACGGCGAATAGCTCGCCGCGCGCCCACGCGAGCCGGTTCTCCCCACTGATCCCAGAGTCGATGACGGTACCGGGAAACCATTCCGCGCCCTTCTGGGCGAGTTCCCGGCTCGCGAGTCCGATGAACTCGTGACCTGTGTCCATCGTGCCCAACTTCCGGTACAGCTCGCGCGCGTAGACCTCGATTCCTCCTTTCGTGCCCGTCGACTGGAGGAGGTTGACAAGGATTCGAGCCATGTGCCAATGCTAGAGGGCGGAGTCGAGCGAGTCCCTAAGGCCCCGGCGCCAGCTCAGCCCCTCCGAGCCGCGCACAGCGATGATCACCAGGATCAGCCAACCGAACTCGACCAGGATCGCGCTCTCGGCCGCCGAGGTGATTGCCAGCGCGATGATCACGAGTGCTGACCATACGTAGACGACGCTTTTCCGGTTCGACGCGAGGAGCCAGGAACGCACCACGGCCAGCCCGAGAAGCACGAGGAGCAGGCCGAGTCCGACGATGCCCACCTGCAGGAGAGCGTCGAGATAGGCATTGAACGCCGATGGATGCGCGCCGTTCTGCGCGTCTATGCCGATGTAGGGAGGCAGTTCGGTACGCCAGTACCCCAGCCAACCGAATCCTTCGATGGGGTTGAACGCCACGACCTGGAGAATGTGCTTCCAGATCGCATAGCGGTACTCGAACTCGCTCCCGGCGTTGAGGGCGTCGATGATTTGGGACCTGGCTACCCAGGCGGCGGCGAGCACCACGACGACACCGCCGGAGACGACGAATTGTCCAATTCGGCGGCGCTCGGGGCTGAGGCGGCGCAGCGCCAAGAGCGTGAGGCCGGCGAGGGCGACGAGCATGAGGGTGCCGATGGTCACGGGGGACTTCGTGAGCAGCGCCACGACCGACCCGAGCATGAGGGAGCCGATCGACAACCCGCGGCGCACCGACCGCGTGAGCGCCTCTACCGCGAAGGTAATGAGGGCAATGAGTGCAACGAGCCCGAGTTGATTCCTGCTGCCGAAAAGCCCTTGGATGGGCCCGCCTTCGGCGAGGCCCCCCGTGACGCCGAGGAAGGGTATCGGCATATCGATGAGGAGGCCGGAGAGCACCTCGAGCGCGATCGAAGCGACAAGCAGCACACGCAGCACGTCACCGACCGTGCGCACGATCTGGATCGGATCGCGCAGGAGCGCGATGTACACGCCCAGCAGGGCGAGGCTGGCCTGGTAGAGGACCCCGGCTAGGGTCGCCCACTGGTAGGCGCTCCAAAGAAGCGAAAGCGCGCACCACCCCACGAACGCGATCAACGACACGGTAAGCACTCCGCGCCACTCAAGGGTGTGGCGGCGAACGAGGAGGGAGGCTGCGGCGAGCATCGTCAGCACGGCGACTATCGCAATGAATCCCGGCCATCCGATGAGCGCCCTCAACGTGGTTGAGAGAAACGTGGTGCCAATCGCGCAGATCGCGATACTGCGCGCGAAACCCGCCGAGCCGAGGACCGACACGGCCGAGTCGAGGCGGCTGGGTCCGGAAGCGGCTGTCATGGCCCTTCAACGGTACAGGCTCGCACTCCGGCTGCGTCTGCTAGACATAAGCATGCCCGACGCCCAGCGCCCGCCACGGGCCCTCATCACTGGAATTACCGGCCAGGACGGCATCTACCTTGCCGAACTGCTCATCGCCAAGGGTTACGAGGTCTTCGGGCTCGTCCGCGGGGAGAGCAATCCGAAGCTGGCAGAGGTGCTTGCGGCGGTTCCCGAGGCGACCCTGCTGTTCGGTGACCTCACCGACCTCTCAAGCCTCGTGCGTGCACTCGCTGTATCGCGCCCCGATGAGCTCTACAACCTCGCCGGGATTTCGTCGGTCGCCTTCTCCTGGCAGAACGCGGGATTGACCACCGATGTGACTGCCAAGGGAGCGCTCAACATCCTCGAAGCCACCCGCTTGTATTGCGGTGACGATGCACGCGCTGTGCGGTTCTACCAAGCCTCAAGCTCTGAGATGTTCGGCAACACCGCCGAGTCGCCGCAGCTCGAAAGCACCGTGTTCCGCCCGCGCTCTCCCTACGGGGTGAGCAAGGTGTTCGCGCACTACATGACGATCAACTACCGGGAGTCGTACGGCATGCACGCATCTTCGGGCATCCTGTTCAACCACGAGTCTCCGCGTCGAACGCCGGATTTCGTCTCTCGCAAGATCTCGCAGGCTGTCGCGCGTATCGCCCTCGGCCTGCAGGACGGTATCACCCTCGGCAACATCGACGTCAGCAGGGATTGGGGATACGCGGGCGACTACGTCAAGGCGATGTGGCTCATGCTCCAACAGGAGGAGCCGAGCGACTACATCATCGCGTCCGGGGAGGCGCATTCGCTGCGGGAGATGCTCGACGTCGCTTTCGTCCATGTTGGAATCGACGACTGGGCCCCGCTTGTGACCCAGGATTCCCGATTCATGCGACCCGCGGAGGTGCAAGTCGTTCTCGGCGACATCACCAAGGCCCGTGGGGAGCTCGGCTGGTCGCCCGAGGTGGGATTCAGCCAGCTCGTCCGGCTGATGGTCGACTACGACCTGGAGCTGGCTCGGCAAGCGTGATCGCGGGAAGCTTCGTCTTCACGGCGACGAGGGTGAGCAGGAACATCCCGTACTCAATGAGCAACCTGCTCTCGGCGACGCTCTGCACGAGGAGGGCGACGAGCACGAGCAATGGCAGCAGACTCGCGGCCGTGAGCGGGCCGGGGTGCCCTGGGTAGGACTGTGGACGGTCGACAGCGTACGCCCACGCGCGTGCGAATGTCGACAACACCAGTGCCCCCATCACGACGAGGCCCACGATGCCGAGCTGCAGCCAGATGTCGAGCCACGCGTCGTGGGCGTGGAGTTGCCGCACGCCGTTGTTCTCGGCCAGGTGGTCGAACGGTGCGACCCACGGCACCCAGTAACTCACCCAGCCCCAGCCGAACACCGGCCGCTGGTGGGCGAGGTTGATGACCGCGGCCCAGATCTCGCCGCGGTTGGTGAGGTCGGACGATTTGCCGAGCAGTTTCAGCAGCTGCGGGAAGAAGACAAGCGCGGTCGTCAGGGCACCTGCGGCGACGACGATGATGCCCCCGTAGGCGAGACCCCGCGAGCGGGGGGACTCCGACCGCCGAACGAGCAGCACGGCCGCCACGACGGCGAGCACCACCACGAATCCGATCAGGTTGGTGGCCGCGCGGGTGAGCACGAAGCACGCGGCGGCCACCGCGAGCCACACCGCACTCCACCATTTGCGGTAGGCGGGATCGAAGAGCTGGATGCCGAACACGATGATGCCGAGGAGTGCGACGAACGAAAGCAGGGCCGAGTTGCCGACGATGCCCTGGATCTTCCCGTCGATGAACAGGTGGTCGCGCGACCAGTAGAACATGAGCGGAATCTTGTCGGGCAGGTTCGAGTAGTCGACACCGGGCTGTGCGACGGGCGGCAGGACGGGGTGGCGGATGAGAACGGATACGACGAGTTCGAACAGGACCGAGAGTCCGAGCACGAGACGTAGCGCGATGCCGAGGCCCGCGAGAATCTCGGACCACGCGTACGTCACCGCGACGGCGACGCCGCACGCGACGGTCAACCAGGTCGATGCGACCCCGAGGGCCGACGCGCCCGGGTAGAACGACCAGGCGATCGACAGCGCGGCGAGTACAAGGAAGGCCAGGAGTGGGTACGGCAGCGCACTCGGGCGCCACCGTGAGCGCTGCGCGACCAGCAGGGCCACGGAGGCCGCCGCCATGAGTCCCGCGACGATCCCGAAGCCGAGCCACCCCACCGTGTACCGCCAGGAGT
Source organism: Rhodoglobus sp. (assembly GCA_040002655.1). GTDB lineage: Bacteria > Actinomycetota > Actinomycetes > Actinomycetales > Microbacteriaceae > Rhodoglobus. The sequence continues at coordinate 26,092 of JBDUEC010000002.1, forward strand.
CGCCCGCGAGGAGCGTGAACAGCACGACGACGAGAAATATCGTCCGCGCGCGACGGTTCTCGATCAGGCGCATGTCGCCAAGGCTACTGGCTCTTGGCTCACACGAATGCGGCCTTGCCGGTGATGGCACGCCCCACGATGAGGGTGTTCATCTCGCGAGTGCCCTCGTAGGAGTAGATGGCTTCTGCGTCCGCGAAGTGCTTGATGACCCCGTAGTCCATCACGATGCCGTTGCCGCCGAACAGTTCGCGGCACCAGGCGACGGTCTCGCGCATCCTGCTGGTCGTGTACTCCTTGGCGAGGGCGGAGTGCTCGTCGCGCTGTACGCCCTGGTCGAGCATCTCCGACACCCTGGTCACCAAGCCGATCGACGAGGTGATGTTGCCGAGGCTCTTGGCGAGCAACTCCTGCACCAGCTGGTGGCTGCCGATCGGCTTGCCGAACTGAATGCGCTCGCCCGCGTACGCGACGGCCGCGTCGTAGGCGCCGATCGAGTTGCCAATCGCGGCCCAGGCGACTTCGGCGCGGGTCAGGCGCAGAACGGCGGCGGTCTCACGGAAGGACTTGCCCTCCTGCAGACGGTTCGCATCCGGCACGACCATATCGGTGAAGGTTATGTCGGCGTTCTGCACGATGCGCAGCGCCTGCTTGTTCTCGATCCGCTTCGCGGAGTATCCGGGCGTGGTGGTCGGCACGATGAAGCCCTTGACCTGGTTGTCGTCGGCGTCCCGCGCCCAGACGATGGTGACATCGCTGATCGAGCCGTTGCCGATCCAGCGCTTCGCCCCGTTGATCACCCAGCTGTCGCCATCCCGCTTCGCGATGGTCTGCAGGCCCTGCGCGGTGTCTGACCCCGACAGCGGCTCCGTGAGGCCGAAGGCGCCGAGCAACTCGCCGCTGGCGAACTTCGGCAGCCACTCAGCGCGCTGCGCCTTCGAGCCTGCGACGGCGATCGCGCCCATGACGAGGCCGTTCTGCATGCCGACCAGGGTGGCGACGCTGGCATCCACCCGGGCGAGCTCGAGGGCCACCCAGCCGCGGAACACCGCCGAGTTGGGGAACCGGCGGGTCTCCTCCCATGGCTGTCCGTACATGCCGAGCTTCGCGAGCCCCTCGTGGATCGACCGCGGGAAGAATTCGGCCTTCATCCAGAGGTCATTCGAGATCGGGCGCACCTCCTTCTCGAGCCAGGCGCGGAGTTCGAGAATCGAATCCTTCTCCTGGTCGGTGAGGCTGTTCTCAAAACCGTAGAAGTCGGCGGCGAGTGGCTCGAAGGACATGTAGCGCTCCATTGCTTGTGGGAAACCTACGAAACGATACGACCGCCGGCTGGGAGGCGGCCAGCCGGTTGGTACTTTTGACCAATGCGTGTCGAGGAGTGCTCCGGATGTTTGTAGGCATCACTAATACCCCGCGGGCCTACGCCTGGGGCGCGACGGGGGCGATCTCCGAGTTGCTCGGGTGGCCCCACAGTGACGCGATCGAAGCCGAGCTCTGGCTGGGTGCCCACCCGGGCTCGCCGAGCAGGATCCTCGACCCCGAACAGGTGGGCGGCTACCCGGACCTCGCGGCCTGGATCGCGGCAGACCCCGGCACGGCACTGGGAGAGCGGATGCCGCAGCTGCCGTTCCTGCTGAAGGTGCTGGCAGCGGCATCCCCCCTGTCGCTGCAGGCGCACCCGACGATCGCCCAGGCGCGCACCGGGTTCGCTCGGGAGAACGCGCTCGGCATCCCGGTGGACGCCGCGAACCGCAACTACCGGGACGAGAACCACAAGCCGGAGCTCATCTACGCCCTGAGCGAGGAGTTCACCGCGCTGTGCGGCTTCCGGAGCGTGCCGGAGATCCTGGGTTCGCTCGGTCGCCTGAACGCTCTGGCATCCGAGCGCGGAGCGCACCGTGGCGCTCTCCGCCGGCTCGAAGACCAGCTCGGTGCGCCCGAGTCGCTGCGCCCCGCGTTCGAGTGGCTCATCTCGCGCGGCGAGGGCGTTGACGAGCTCATCGCCCGCGTGAGCGAACTCGCCGACGACTCGACCCCTGAGCTCGCGACCGCTGCCCTGCTCGCCCGGCTGTTCCCGGGCGACCCCGGCATCGTGATCTCCCTCATGCTCAACACGGTCACCATGAAGCGCGGCGAGGTGCTCTACCTGCCGGCTGGCAACATCCACGCGTACCTGGAGGGCGTCGGCATCGAACTCATGTCGGCCTCAGACAACGTGCTGCGCGGGGGCCTCACGCCGAAGCACGTGGACGTGCCCGAGCTGGTGGACGTGCTCGACTTCTCCCCGATCCCACTGCCATACCTGGCGCCGCAGCACCCGTCCGCTGGCGTCGCAGTGTTCCAACCGCCGGTCTCCGACTTCACCCTCGTGCGGGTCGAGGACGACGGCACGGTGCCGCTCGCCGGGCCCGCGATCGTGCTCTGCACAGCCGGCGACCTGCAGCTGGCCGGCGGCGTCACGCACGCACGGATCGAGCGCGGCGAAGCGCTGTACGTCACGCCCGACGAGCGCACCATTACGTTCACCGGCGCCGGCGAAGCCTTCGCCGCTACGGTTCCGGCGCGTCCCTGATCGTTATCGAGGATTCATCGGCGAAGCACTGTGCCTGGGCTCTCGAATAGGTACGTTTGCCTCATGTCGCTGAGTTCGAAGTCATTCCTGGGGTTGCCTGTACTCGCCGTCGCCGTCGCCGTCGCGCTCGTGCTGGTGGGGTGCGTGCCGCAGCCCACCCCCGCGACCTCGGATGCGGCGACCCCGACGGCCACGTCGAGTCCGACGCCAGCGGCCGCCGCGCTACCGACGCCCACCTTGCCCGTCACCTGCGCCGACGTGCTCACCGACCAGGCTGCGTCGGACATCCTCCAGACGCCGGTTCAGCTGACGGTTGACGAGGCGGGGATCAGGGGCATCGACACCATTGCCGATCGCCAGGCGGGCCTGTTGACCTGCGTTTGGGGCGGCGAGTCCAAAACCGACAACGGGTGGGACGACACCATCGATCTGGATGTTCTCCCCAACGCCGCTGCCGACTACGACGCCGGAGTGTGGAAGGTGGATGACGGCGCGACGCCGTACACAGTCGGCGATCTCTCCGAGTGCCTGTGCTCGCCCGTCGACGCCAATGGCCAGTCGGTGTGTGCGGCGAACCTCCTCCTCGACGGGTACTGGGCACACGCGTACACCCAGACGTCCTTCACAGACGGGCGCACGCTGGCTTCCGCCGAGGCGAGCATGGCCACCCTCCTCGACTCCCTGGCTGCGACAATTACTGCAGCGGGTGCGCCAAATACCGCATGGAGTCGACCGGGCGACGCGATCGCCGGAACTTTCTGCGCTGACCCGGGCGCCAGCACCGGCGTCATTCGGGATGCATTCGCAACACCGGATCTTGCCGCGCCCGTCGCAGACGAAAGCTCCACCGGCCCCCAGACGGCCGCCCAGGCTGCGGAAGGCCGGTCGGGAGAGACGCGCTGCGCCTGGTCCACCGCGCAGGCGGGGTACGTCGAGAACGACCGAACCGGCTCTGTCTACCTGCAGATCGTGCCGGGTGGCGCCTGGGCTTTCCCGTCGCTGCTCGCCACTCCGCCAGCGGTGAGCTACATGCTCTCTGCCCTTACCCCAGTGACTGTACCGGGCGGCTACCCGGCGATCGCCGCCTGCAACGACGCGAACGAGTGCTACGCCATGCTCTCGGTCGGCGGAAGCCTGCTCGGCATCGGCGGGGATGGCCAGCCGCTTGAGGCCTTCGCGACCAGCGTGGGCGCGGTGGCCGACGCTGTCCTTGCGGCGGGCTAGCGTGCGTCTACAGCATCGCGGACTGGACACACTTGCTCCGGTCTCGATCCCCGGCGCGGACGCTGCGATGCTCGGGTGCGGCGACGGCTGTGAAGCGCTCGCCTCGGTGGGTGGGAGCATGTTCTCGCTCTACACGAGCTCGAGCACTGATCCTGCGGTACTCATCGCCGCCGTCACCGCGCTCATCCCTGCGATCGTCGCGGCAGGTTAGGAGGCGGGCTAACCCGCCAGTCGCTCCCCGAAGGTCCTGCGGTACGAGGTCGGGGTGGTCTGCAGCACCTTGAGGAAGTGGTGGCGCATGACGGCCGCCGTTCCGAAGCCGGTCTCCTGCGCGATCGTCTCCAGCCCGCTATCCGTCGACTCCAGCATGTTCTGCGCGCGGATGATGCGCTGGCGGTTGAGCCAGGCGGCGGGCGTGGTGCCGATGTCGGCACGGAATCGCCGGGCGAATGTGCGGCTCGACATCAGGGCCTTGCGAGCCAGCTGGTCGATCGTGAGGTTCTCGGCCAGGTTCTCCATCATCCACTGCGTCACGATCGCGAACGAGTCGCTCTTGCACTCGGCGATCGGGGTCTCGATGTACTGCGACTGACCGCCGTCGCGCTGCGGTGGCACCACCATGCGCCGCGCGATCACGTTGGCCGCCGCGGCGCCGTGCTCCTTGCGCACGATGTGCAGGGCTGCGTCGATGCCCGCGGCGGTGCCGGCGCTTGTGACCACCTTGCGGTCCTCAACGAAGAGCACGTCGGGGTCGACCTCGATGCCCGGGTACTGGCCCGAGAGCCGGTCGGTGTGCATCCAGTGCGTGGTGGCGCGGCGCCCATCGAGGATGCCGGCCTGGGCGAGCGCGAACGCCCCGCTACAGACACTGAGCACCCACGCGCCACGGGCCTCGGCGGCCCGGATCACTTCGAGGTAGCGCTCGTCGATTGCCTCGATGGTGTGCGCGGGGACGGCGATGAGGTCGGCATCCGCCGCCGGGGAGAGGTCGTTGTTGATGATCATGTCGTAGCCGAGGCTCGTGCGCACCGGGCCGGGCTCTGCTGTGGCGATCGTGAAGTCGAAGGTGGGGCCACCGGAGTCGGCCCGGTCGATGCCGAACACCTCGCAGACGACGCCGTATTCGAACGGCGCAGTGCCCGGAATGGCGAGCAGAACGACCTTGGTGAGCATGGCTACTCCTATTGGCAGGAATGTATCGGTATGTGGCCAGTCTGCCACTCGTGGCGGAAAATGCCAAGACATAGCGTTACTGCCATGATGATTTTCTTCGCAATCCTGGCAGTTCTCGCCGTGGCGGGAATCGTCGCCACCATCCACGAACTGGGCATCGACGGCTACCGTCGCCGCCCCACACTCGCGAATTCGCGCGAGCCCCACTCGCGCTAGCGTTGGGGCCATGACATGGCTCGTTACCGGCGGCGCCGGCTACATCGGCGCGCACGTTGTGCGTTCGCTTCTCGACGCGGGAATGCAGCCCGTCGTCGTCGATGACCTCTCGACCGGATTCCAATCGTTCGTGCCCGCGCACGTGCCGTTCGTGTTCGGCTCGATACTGGATGGCGACCTGCTGCTGCGCACGATCGACGACCACAGCGTCACGGGTGTCATCCACGTCGCTGGGTTCAAGTACGCGGGCGTCTCGGTCACGCGCCCGCTGCACACCTACGAGCAGAACGTCACGGGCACGGCCATCCTGCTCGGTGCGATGCAAGACCGGGGAGTCGACCGCATCGTCTTCTCGTCGAGTGCTGCCATCTACGGCGCCCCCGACGTGGCTCTGGTCACCGAGAACACCCCGAAGGACCCCCAGTCGCCCTATGGCGAGTCGAAGCTCATCGGCGAGTGGCTGCTGCGCGACCAGGGCGTGGCCACCGGACTGCGCCACACCTCACTGCGTTATTTCAACGTCGTCGGCTCCGGCGACCCCGCCGTGTATGACGCGAGCCCGCACAACCTGTTCCCGCTGGTGTTCGCCGCGCTGCTCGACGGCAAGACCCCAAGGATCAACGGCGACGACTACAACACGCCAGACGGCACCAACGTGCGCGACTACATTCACGTGAGCGACCTGGCGGCGTCCCATGTCGCGGCCGCGCGGCGCCTCGACGCTGGCGAACCGCTTGAACCGGCGTACAACCTGGGCAGCGGTGATGGCGTCTCTGTACGCGAAATCATGACGGCAATTGCGGATGTCACGGGCATCCCATTCACACCGGAGATCGCGCCCAGGCGCGGCGGTGACCCCGACCGTATCGTCGCAAACGGCGATCTCGCTGCCCGTGATCTCGACTGGACGATGCGCCACAGCCTCCGCGAGATGGTGCAGAGCGCGTGGGACGCAAGTCGCGGCGCGTCGCAACCCTGATCGCGCAGTCGAAGGTTTTAGTATCTGCGACTTGACGCGGACGAACTACACGGGTGTAATTATCCCTAACGTGATTGCGGTGAACACAATCTGCACGCGGAGGGGAGACGGAACGATGGCGGAAAAGGACTTGCGCGCCGGTGTTCCAGACAACTGGTTCGTCGATCCCGTTCGCCTGGGGGTGCCGGGTGTTCGCCAGGCCGTCCAGGACGAGGATGACAACCCGCTCGCCTGGCAGTCGGATTCGCTCTGCGCGCAGACCGACCCCGAGGCCTTCTTCCCCGAGAAGGGGGGATCGACTCGCGATGCGAAGAAGATCTGCGGCTCGTGCGAGGTGCGCAACCGCTGCCTCGAGTACGCGCTGGAGAACGACGAGCGCTTCGGCATCTGGGGCGGTCTCTCCGAGCGTGAACGTCGCAAGCTGCGCAAGCGCGCCTAACCTGCTCAGAGCGCTCGCGCGCGCGATCGCGCGCCAAGCGCCGCCCAGGCCCGCGGGGACGGGCCGCCCGATCTTCAGTTCCGCTGGTGCTAGGCGCGTCCCCCACGGAATGTGCGGGCACCTGACCTAGGGTCTAACCGATGCAGCCGTCGGTCACAGCCATACTCGTCGCCCGGAACGGCGCCGACTACCTCTCGCGCACGCTCAGCGCGCTGGCTGCCCAGACTCGTCCCCCCGATTCAGTCGTATTTGTGGATGCCGGCTCGACCGATTCCTCTGCGGAGCAGCTGGTAGCGGCCGGGCCGACGCAACTCGTGACGACCCCCGGCACCCGCTCATTCGGCGGTGCGATCGCGCACGCGGTGCAGGTCGCTGCCCCGCAGCCGAGTGGCAACGACTGGCTCTGGCTGCTCGCCCACGACAACGCACCGGAGCCGGGAGCGCTTGCCGCGCTGCTCGGCGCAGTGGAGATCGCGCCGTCGGTGGCGCTGGCCGGTCCCAAGCTCATGCGGTGGGACGAACCCGACACGATCGCAGCGTACGGCGAAACGGTGACCCGGTTGGGGGCATCCGTGCTGCTCGTCGAGAATGAGCTCGACCAGGCCCAGCACGACCTGCAGAACGACCTGCTCGGCGTCTCTGCCAGCGGCATGCTCGTGCGCCGAGAGGTGTGGAGCGTGCTTGGAGGATTCGATCCGGCACTGCCCAGTGTGGATGCCGCCCTCGATTTCTCGATCCGCGCGCGCCTCGCTGGCCACCGCGTGGTCGGGGTGCCCAGCGCCCGGGTCGCGAGCGCCGGCCCGCCCGAACTCTTCGGGCGACGCTCGGTTGGCGCGGGGACCACGAGTCGGCTCCGCCGCGCCGCCCAACTGCACCGCCGCTTCGTCTACGCTCCCGCACTGGCCCTGCCGATCCACTGGCTGTCGCTGCTGCCACTCGCGATCATCCGGTCGATCGGTCACCTCATCGGCAAGCGGCCGGGGGCGATCCCCGGCGAGATCGGCACCGCTATCGCGGGTGCGTTCGATGGCCGAGTCAGGCCGGCTCGGCGCAACATCCGGCGCACCAAGAAGGCCAGCTGGGCCGCGATCGCTCCGCTGCGGATGCCTCTCGCCGAGGCCCGCGAGCTGCGCGCCTCGAGGCGCGCTGTGTCTGCGTCCGGGGGTGGGGGCGAGGGGGTCGAGCGCCCCGGCTTCCTCCGCAGTGGAGGGGCCTGGGTCGTGCTGTTGGCCGCCCTCATCGGTGTGCTCGCATTCAGCCCGTTCCTCGGTGCCACATCGCTCTCCGGCGGCGGACTCATCCCGCTGAGCTCGCAGTTCGTCGAACTGTGGTCGCATGTCGGCTACGGCTGGCGCGACATCGGCGCGGGCTTCGTGGGAGCCGCCGATCCGTTCGCCTACGTGCTCGCCGTGCTCGGCTCGCTCACCTTCTGGGCTCCCTCGTTCTCCATCGTGTTGTTCTACCTGGTCTGTATTCCGCTCGCTGCGCTCGCCGCGTGGAGTTGTGCGGCCCGCTTCGCCCAGCGCGGCTGGGGTCCGGCGATCGCCGCGCTGCTCTGGGCACTGGCCCCACCGTTCCTCGCCTCGCTCACCGGGGGCCACCTCGGCGCCGCGATTGCGCACGTGCTGCTGCCCTGGCTGGTTCTCGCCACGGTCAACGCGGCCAGGAGCTGGTCGCTCTCTGCCGTTGCTGCCCTGCTGTTCGCCGCGGTCGCGGCATCCGCTCCGATCCTGGTCCCGGCGCTGCTGGTGGCGTGGCTGGCCTGGATGGCCTCAAAGCCCACCAGCATCCACCGGCTCATCGGCATCCCGATTCCGGCCGCGGCACTGTTCGCGCCGCTGGTGATCCAGCAGTTGCAGCGGGGCAACTGGCTGGCCCTGGTCGCCGAACCCGGGCTGCCGGTCGCGGGCGGCACAAGCAGCGGATGGCAGCTCGCGCTGGGCTCGCCCGCCGAGAACGTGAACGGTTGGGTCGCGTTCGCCGCTGCCATCGGACTGCCGGCCACGGCGGCCCCCATCGTGGTCGCCGTGCTGCTGGCGCCCCTCGGGGCCGTGGCGCTGCTTGCGCTCTTCCTGCCGGGATCGCGCCGCGCGATCCCGGCCATGGTCATTGCCCTACTCGGCTTCGCCACCGCTGTGATTGGGGCGCACATCGAGGTCTCGATCGTCGGCGCGAGTACCGTGCCGGTCTGGCCGGCGGCGGGGCTGAGCCTGTACTGGCTCGGTCTGCTCGGCGCCGCGGTCGCCGCGTTCGATGCCCTCGGCAGGGCGGTGACGGTTCCCGCGCTCGTGGTCGGAATTGCGGGCGCGCTCGTTGTCGCGCCATTCCTGGCAGCACCGATCACGGGCACATCGCAGGTCACCGCGGGCTCCGGGCGCCTGCTGCCCGCCTTCGTCACGGCGGAGGCCGCGCAACGGCCGTCGATCGGAACGCTTGAGCTCGTCGCCCAAGACGACGGTGGTGTCTCGGCGACGGTCCACCGTGGCGCGGGTACAACGCTCGACGAGCAGTCCACCCTGTCCGCCACGGCGACGAGCCTGTCGGC
>JBDUEC010000003.1:0-34986 GCA_040002655.1 Rhodoglobus sp.
TCCAAGTCGGGGAGCGAAGCCCCCAGCCCTCCACGGCTGGGGGCTTTCTTCGTTTCGGGCTCCGATGGTCGAGGATCCTCGACTTCACCGAAGAGATACGCGATCGACGTGCCCAGCGCGGCGCTCACCGCAACCAGGTCATCCGTCGACCAGCCGACAGAACCGCGGACCTTCTTGCTCACGGTGGTCTGAGCCATCCCGAGCTGAGCAGCGAGCTTCGTCTGGGTGACGCCCCGCAGAAACATGAGCTGATGCACGCGCGCGCCGATAGCCGCGTCGGCCGAGGGTAACTCTCGGAATAAGTCAGTAACGGACATAGTGGTCAGAATAGACGGAATCAACCTAAACGCGCAACATTGAGGACGACTTGACCGAATAGTCGGATTGTGACTACACTCACCGCTATGCACAATCCGACTGATGAAGCGTCAACCGACTGGCTCTCGCCAGCCGAAGCGGCCACGATCCTCGGTGTCAGCACGAAAACCCTAACCCGCCTCGCGGCCGACGGAGACATTCGCGCTCGCAAGCTCCCATCTGGGCACCGCAGGTACTCCCGCGACAGCGTGACCGATCTTGCCCACTCAGAGGAGCGTGCATCATGAGCGCGGTCGTCGCCGTCAAGATCAACCTCGACGCTCTCTTGAGCGCTCGAGCCAAGAACGGTGCGGCCGTGCCTGATCCCGCGGCCGCACTCCATCGTTCCTCGGCGCCGGCCGAGGACAGCACCGGAACAATGCGAGCCCGTAGTGAGCTCCCACCGGTGCAGAGCGGCGCAGAACACCCCCAGGTCCCTGCGCCGCTCCACGACCAGGACGGCGGTCAGCCCGAATGACTGCCGCCCTGGTCGTCTCATCCTTCTTCCTCGCCGTCGCGGTGGTCGCGCTGATCGTGTGGACGATCTCCCTCCACCGTCGCCTCGAGAGCGTCGAGCGCATGGCCCACACGCATCACTTCGTCGGCGACGACTGGCAGCACCTGCCGACCGGCAACACCAGCCCGTCCGGCAACACCAGCCCGTCCGGCACGCCGGCGCCACCGCGGTCCGCCCGCGCTCACGTGAACCAGGAGCACTGATGGACACTGTCTACGGGATCCTCGCCGTCATCGCTGGACTGCTCGTCGCCGCAGGGATGATCGACCTTACCGTCCGTTCGCGCCGCCGGTGATCACAATGACCCGGCCCGTGCTGATCTACCGGTGGGTCGGCCGGCAAGTGCGCGGCCGCGACATCCGCGTGACCGTCGTCGACGACCTGCCACTGTTCGCCGCGCTCGACATCTGCTCAGCCCTGAACCTCCGCCTCGAGCACGACGTCGACGTGTTCATGGGCACCGATGCCCCGCTCTTCCCCCTTCCCACCGAGCAGTACGACGACGTCGAGTACTTCACAGTCGACCAGGTGCGCGAGCTCGAGGCTGACCGCCCCCCGTACCTGGTCGACGATGACTTCGGCGACTGGTTCGACGACCTGCTGGACTCGATGTCTGGCGATCGCCTCGAGCTTCTCGTCGAGGGCGCACTCCCTCACGAGCCCGGGCGGAAGGCAGGGGAATCGTACTCGATCCGCCGGGCTGCCAGGATCCTCTCCCGCGACCCAGCGTTGAACTACGGGCAGAAGTCCCTGTTCGCCACCCTCGAGGCGTACGCCGGCTGGCTCGCTCGCGAGAACGGCATCTGGGTTCCCGCCGCCGAAGCAATCAAAGCCGGTTATCTGATCCGGCTGCAGCGGTGGATCCCCGGCAAGAAGATCCCCTACCCGCAGGTGCGCATCACCCCGGACGGCATCCGCTACCTGCATACCCGGCTCGGCGGTGTCGCCACCCTCAACCTCGATGACGTCCCGGCGCTGACTCTGGTGGACCTGTGATCCGCCACACCGTGCGCCGGATGTTCGCAGGTGGGATCCTCCTGGTCACCGCGGCCGCGTTCGTGGCGATCGCCATCGATTCACCGGTGGCGCCACTCCTCACGGGCATCGCCGCCGCAGGCCTGCTGCTCGTGCGTGCCGCTCTGACCCGCTCCCGGCGCACCTGATGCCCGCGGTCATGCTCCTCGGCCTCCAGGTACTGGGGGCCATCACCATCCTCGGCGGCGCGCTCTTAGCCGTCGTCGCTATCCGCACTCGAGGAGACGACTGATGCCCACCGTGAAGCTGGTCATCCCCCCGCACGAGCACGACGTCGCCGTCGAGGTGTGGGTGTGCCGACTGTGCGGCGCCAAGGCACACAACATCGACGAGACCGGCTCCGCCCTCATCGGCATCGAGCACTTCATGGACTTCCTCGGCTGGCGCACCCTTCCCGACGGCGACGTCGTCTGCGAGCTCTGCAAACGCCACCCGGACATCGCTCACATCCTCCTCGCCAATGAGAAGGCGCACACCCAATGAACCGACTCCCGGCGTCCTGGCGCGGCGCGATCGCCGTCTCGATCGGCTTCATCCTGATCGCCACCGTGATCATCCTCGCCACCCCGCACCTGCACCCGGACGGCCCGCGCGGCCACCAGGGCGCCACCGTCCACAACTACCAGCTGCCCACCCTCTAGGAGCCCCACCATGAGCACCCTCGACCTCTACGCCGACGACTTCCCCCACGGCAGCCCCGCCGGCTACGACGCCGGCTGCAAAGGCTCCGCCTGCCCGAACAGCCACTCGGACGAGCTGCAGACCTGCCGCGATGCATTCTTCCGCTACCAGCGCGACCTACCCTACCGGCGTGCCGTCGACGCCGGCCACGCCACAGCCGCGAAACCAGTAGAGGGCATCCCCTCGTTCGACCGCCAGGTCGAGATCGCCGTGGATGCAATGGTTGCCCGCGCCAATGGCACAGCCATGGTCGACGTGCGCACGTCCGCGCGATCGCCGAAGCCGGCACCACCCACGGCGCCCGTCGCGCTCGAGCAGCGGGAGGAGGTCGGGGACGGAATTCCAACCACGAATGATCCGACCCCTCCCGCGTCCGTCTACGCCGAGACACCGAATGCCTCGATGAAGCCGAAGCGACTCCCGCAAGGCCTCGCACTCGACGACCCAGACTTCCCGCACGGCACCACAGCCGGCCACACCCGCGGCTGCAAGGTCGACGACACCTGCCCCAGCTCGCCAACGTGCCGGGAGGCGAAGAACGCCTACCTCCGCGACTGGAACGAGAAGCGGAAACAGAACTCGAGCGGGACGGGAACCACGGCCAAAGAGGAGCCGACGGGGGAGACCCAACCACCTGCACAAGAACCGACTGACGACGCCCAGATTTCGGGTCCGGACGCCCCCACGTCGATCGACCAGGAGCAAGCGTCACCCGCCCCGCTCGAGAACCTCCAGCACATCACCCGCCTCGCCGCCGGCGGCGTGATTCAACCGCCCAAGGGTGTCAACATCGCCTACGACCCGCCCGAGCAGATCATCCCGCTGCGCGCTGCCGAGCTCGAGAACCTCACCGCGAACCTCGCCAGCGAGAAGGCCGCACACGCAGACACGCAACGCGACCTCGACGAAGTCCGCCTCGAGCTCGACGAAGTCCGCCTCGAGCTCGACAGCACCCGCGCCGGCCACAATCACGACTGGGCAGGCTTCTACGCCGAGAACGCGCAGCTGCGCACCGACCTCAAGATCGCACAAGCAATCACCCGCCTCGACACCGCACTCGACACCAACCCCGAGACCCCCCCCTGGAACACAGCGCTCGCCGAGGCGTTGCCGGCCGGACAGCTCGCTCTGACGATCGACCCGACCGAGGCTGCCGGCGTACGGCTCACGTTCGATCTGCCGGCGCTCGGCGCCGACAACCAGCTGCAGGTCAATGTCGCTGTCGCGTCGTCCGAACAACCCGGCCTTGGCAACCTCGCGATCTCCGTGGGCCACAGGTGACCTCGTGGCCTGGGATGTCGAGAAGTACGCAGTCAAGCCGGACATCCGTGAGTGCTGGCGCTGCGGCGTCATCTGGGAAGCGTTCTGGCACTACATCGCGGACGCACCGTGTAAGGACTGCCGGGAGTTCCTCAAGAAGGTCGACAACGACACCACCACCTGGCGCGGCTCACCCAGCCGCGCTCGCGAAGAGGTGAACGCGTGAGCGTCAAGGCATCCTCCTGGGTCTGGCACGACTCACCCCGCTCGATCGAGACACGCGACCACAGCGTCAAGATTGAGGGCACCGAGCTGATCGTGCTTCTCGCCCTCGCTGACATCGCGGACGATCACGGCAACTGCATCTTCGGGGATCCAGACGATCGCAAGCAGGAAGCTCTGGCCGCGAAGGCACGTGTGTCCGTGTCGACCTTCCGCCGCACGATCCGTGCGCTCGAGAGCGTCGGGATTGTCGCGACAACGCGCCTCGGGATGCTCAACCAGTACCGCATCAACATCGACTGGAAGCCGGACGCCGCAGAGGTCGAGTTATCCACAACCGGTCAAGATGACCGGTCCGATTCTGAGGTACCACCGGTCATGGGTGACCGGTACCACCGGTCAGCTGTGACCGGTCAGGGGAACGTAATACGTAAAGAGACTATTAGTCGTCCAACCCGCTTAACCACAGAGCAGCCCCAGGGCGACGACGACCAATCTCCTCGCCCATCACCTGCCCGGGTGCCGCACCACCTGCGCGCCGTCGACTGGCCGGCTGTCCTCCGGGACGTGTCGCCGATCTTCTCGGGCATGGCTCCTGACGACCTCAATGCGATCAGCTCCGCGATCCTCGCCCGGGCGACCGCTCGAGTGCTCGATCCGACCGCTTTCGTGACCAGGGCGCTGCTCAACGACCCGTTCGAGTGGCAGCGATTCGCCTTCGACCATGACACCGCACGAGCAGCTCGAGGAGGGAACCCGTTTTGAACGACCTGGTCAACCTCGCGAAACAGCATGTCGAGACCCGCTACGGCGGCGACTGGCTCGACGCGATCCTCCACCCGCAAGCCGGTCCGGGAGCCACCAGCGACCAGGGCGGGCAAGCCCCCTGGGAAGCCGACGAGTGGACGCTGACGTTCGAGTACTCGAAGAACCCGCTCCCGCTCAACGGATCCCGTGGCGGCCACCAACACCACTCCCGCCTCGTGAAGGCCGTGCGGGTCGTCGCCAAGCGGGAGGCCCGCTGGGCCGGCATCCCGGCGCTCGGCCGCTGCCAGGTGCATCTGACCTGGTACGTGCTCAGCGCCGGCCGACGCGACCCCGTGAACCTGTCCGCGACCCTCAAGGCGCTGCAGGACGGCCTCGTCGACGCCGGCGTGGTCGTCGACGACACCCCCGACCTGATGAACACGATCATGCCGGCGATCGTCCGCGTCGACCGGATGAAGCACACCACCGCGTGGATGGAGCTCATCGTCCGCCGCTGGGAAGGTCCAGGCGCATGAAGACCGCCGAACAGATCCGCGCCGACGGCCGCGCCATGACACCCACCCACCTCGAGCGCATCAGCCACGTGTTCCGGAACGAGATAGGTGGCCTGTACGAGTTCGTCGCGGCGACGATCGAGCAGCAGCACCCACACGCGCGCCAGGATCCCGCCGGCTACGTCGAGCTTGACTCCGACCGCGAGTACTCCGCCTGGCTGGAACAGCTGCAACCCGACGACTTCCACACCTCCGGCATGCCCACCGCCCGAGTCCTCGCACTCGCCCACGCGTGGATGATCCACACCCTCGCAGACCAACCCCGACAGAGAGCACGCCGATGACCACCACTCCGACCCGCGTTCACCTCGCCTCCGACGTCATCCCCAGGTTCCCGGCCATCGTCCGGCACCTGGTCGACGCTCACTACGCCGACAACGGCTCGGTCTCGAACGAGGTCTGGCACGACTTCAAACACCCACGCGCCGGCGAAGTCGACGAAGACCGCCTCCAGTGGCTACTCGGCGACGCGATCTGGGTCGGCGAAGGATCCGCCTTCGCGCTCCCGTGGCCAGCCGACACCGACGAGCCGCTCACCGACTGCCTCAACCTCCTCGAAGCCATCCACAAGAAGCTCATCCCCACCTACCCGGGACTGGACATCATCCGCACCGTCCTCGGCGGCCGGAACCTCGCCACCGACATCCCCCTCGAGCGACCAGCACACGTCGACGTGCTCCTCGCGATCGCCAACCACCTCGACTACGTCCCATGAGCGACGAACCCGACGACTGGGGCGATAAGCGCCTCGACGAAATGTTCGAGCGCGCAGCCGCCCCCCGAGACGACGCCCCACGCCCCAGCATCGTCCCGCCCGCCACACGCCAGAGCGCCCCGCCCCTCGCCGACGTCCTCGACTTCGAAGCACAAATCCACGGACTCCCCGGCCAAAAACAAGAACGCATCCGCACTCTGTTCGGCCTATCGAACACCCGATACCACCAGATCCTCAACCGCTACATCAACACCCGAGAAGCCCTCGAACTCAACCCGATGCTCGTGAAGCGCCTGATCACCCAACGCGACAGGCGAACCGCAGCCCGTGCATCCCGCACCTTCGGCAACCGCAACACCTAGCAACCCGAAAGGCAACACCATGAACGGCACCATCGTCGAGGTCGACCCGAAGAAGCTCACGCTCGCCGGCAACGTCCGCGTCGACACCAAGCTGGATCCCGACTTCCTCGCATCCGTGAAGGAGCTCGGTGTTCTGCAGCCCCCCACTGTCATCGCCGCGGGCAAGGGCTACAGCGTCATCATCGGCCAGCGCCGCACCCTCGCCGCGGTGCAGGCCGGCCTCAAAGCCATCGACGTGTACCTGGTCGACGAGCACGAAGCCGCCGGCGCCGTCATCGTCGACCAGCTGACCGAGAACGAGCAGCGCCAGAGTCTCACCAACGCCGAGCGCGCAGGCGGCTACCAGCAGCTGGCCCTCATCGGCTGGTCCGCCGACGAGATCGCTACCCGCACCAGGAAGCCGAAGAAGCAGGTCGCGGCCGCGATCGCGATCGCCAACAACGACAGCATCCAGGCCGTCGTCACCGAACACGACATCGACCTCGAGCAGGCCGCGCAGATCCTCGAGTTCGCCGACAACAAGAAAGCCCGCGAGGACCTGATCTACCAGGCCAAGCACGCACCCAACAACTTCGCCTACACCCTCCTCCGGCTGCGGGAAGCAGCCAAGAAGACCGCACTCAAAGCGAAGCTCACCGCCCAGCTCAAGGAGCAGGAAGTCCCCAAGGCCAAGGCCGCCGACTACACGTACTACGCCATCGGCGTGGCCGGCGCACGCATCAACACCCTCGCCAACGCCGCCGGCAAGGACCTCACCTTGGCAATGCACAAGAAGTGCCCCGGACACGCCGCCTACGTGTCCGCCGACGCGTACTCGACGCCGGAGATCGTCTACGTCTGCACCGACTGGGAAGCTAACGGCCACCAGAAGCGCAGCGGCACCCGCCCGCAGCCCGCACGCACCCCCGAACAGATCGCGGCCGCCGAGGCCGCAGCGGAGAAGGCAGCCAAGCTCGAGGAAGATCTCAAGATCACACGCGAACTGCGCGAAACCTTCCTCACCAACCTCCTGCAGCGCAACAAGCCCACCACCCTGCCCGGCGCCGACAAGATGATCGCCCTCGCCCTCGCATCCGACCTGTCACACGCCCGCTACTACGACCAGGCCGCCGGCATGCTCTACGCGGTCAACCTCCTCCAGGTCGACGTGGCAACCGACGCACCCCGAGACCAACTCAGCGTCATCCTCGAACGCATCATCTACGCAACCAAAGACCCACTCACCGTCGCGCTCGCCGCAGCCCTCGGCCTCTTCGAGCACAACGCCCGCAACATCGACCGCAGAGGCGACCTCGACGCCAACAAGCTCTACTTCGAGCAGCTCGCCACCTGGGGACACAACCTCAGCGACCGCGAACAGGCAGCGCTCGCATCAACCATCGACTCGATCGCGCGGCGTGACGCGCCGGTCGAGGAGCCCACCGAGCTCGACGATCCCGAAGACGCCGAGTACAACGACGACGCCGACGAGAACGGTGACGACGAATGACTGACACCGAACTGCGCAACCCACCCGTCCAGCAGCGCGCCACCGACACGCTGCAGCACATCCACCAGGCCGCGCTCGAGCTGCTCGAGATCCACGGCCGCGTCGCCCTCACCACCAGCATGATCGCTGAGCGAGCCGGCATCAGTGTCGGCGGCTTCTACCGGTACTACCGGGACAAGTGGCAGATGCTCGCAGTCATCGACCCGGTCGGTGAGCTCGTCGACGGCGAGGAAGCGATCGCAGCGCTGCAGCCGGGCACAGTGCTGCTGTGTTCCTCCAACGAGATCTTCTGGCTTGCACCGAACCAGCTCGAGCGCGTCTGGTACGCGCCCGGCTACAACCCTGCCGAGTACACCTGGACGGACGCGGGCGTGGCCGACTGGGGACCGCTCACCATCCTCCGCGTCGGACGCGACTCATGAGCGTGGACGTCATCCTGGATCCCACCAACGAACAGCACCTGGCGGCCGCCAGGGCCGTACTCGAGCAGGCCGGCCAGCCGGTCGACCCGGTCGATGCCAGCAAGCTCACCTTCGTGAGGCTGCAGCCGGCGATCCAGGAGCTTTACGGCCTCGCTGTCACCACAGACGGGATCGATGCGGCGCGGCAGTTCGTCGGCGGCACCTGGTACCCCGGCGACGCCGCCCACACCGTGTTCAACCTCAAGAACACGGACGGTCTCGTGACCGAGGTAGGTGCCGGTGACATCGTCGTGCAGCTGCACGACGGCCCCTGGGTGATCCTGGCTGATGACCTCGGGAGGGTCTGGGAATGCGATGCGGCCGACGCCCCGCCATGGCCCACGGAGAACTCATGAGCGCCACGATCGTCAAACGGGTGTCGGCGTGGCGCTACCTCGCCGCGCACAACGGATTCGTGGAGCGACTGCAGCAGTCGCTGTGGGACGGGCAGATCAGCCAGGCAAAGTACGACGGGGCGATCGCAGGCATGCGCTCCACCGGCCGGCAGTGCGACCAGATCATCGCGGACGCGATCGCCGACCACCCGCTCGGCGTCCACACCCCACCGCTGTCCGAATGGGACGCCGCGATCTCTGCCCACTTCCTCGGAGACGACACAGGAGCAACAACCACCGTATGAGCGCCGAGTACCCGTCGTGGGTCGGCCCATCGCAGAACCTGTTCTGCGTTGCGGCCGCCTGCCGGCTCAACCCAAACACCGACGAAGGCCGGCGAGCTGTGAAGCTCACCGGCCGGGCCGACACCGCACGCTTCGCCGTCCCAGGCACGGACCTGTGCGCCTGGCATCACGACCACTTCAAACGCGTCCTCACCGACCTGCTCACCACCTACCCGGATCTCGAGCGCGCCCTATACCGGCGACCGTCGGGGGAGAGCAACAGTCCCGTGAAGACGTCCACCGTCTCCGACATCTCATCGTCCTGGAACCCGCACGCCACTGAGATGTTGTCCGCAGTCGCGGAGTGGACGGAGTACATCGTCCGCGTCATCATCACCCAACGCCCGACCCCGCCCTCCACGCTCACCACGTGGCCGCGCGCCGAGGTCGTCTTCCAGCCCGACGGGTCGAAGACCACCCGCCACTGGATGGAGACGAAGACGGTCGAGTACTCGCACGGCATCAACCCATCCGCACCGACCCGCCTCGCCCTCGGCGTCATCGTCTCCCACCACGCCCACTGGCTGTCGTCCTACCCCGACCTCGGCCCAGCATGGATGCGAGAAGCCGAAAAACTCCGCATCAACGTTATGAACGCCATCGACGCCCAACCCGTCCGCAGGGTCGGCCTCCGCGACTCCTGGTGCCAAGAAACCGTCGATGAGCTCGGAGACGACCAACTCACCTGCAGCGCACCCATGGTCGGCATCCTCGGCCAAGACAACCGACCCTCCCTCGTCGTCTGCGCCGCGCACCCGAAAACACACCGCACCTACACGCGGGACGAATGGCGCACCTGGATCGACACCCCCACCACCGACGAACCCATCTGGGTGAGCGTCGGAGTCGCCATGCTCAGCCTCAACGTCGAAGAAGCCCGCGCCCGACAAATCGCCGTCGCCGAACACTGGACCACCAAAGCCGGCAGCCGCCCAGCCGAATACCTCTGGTCCGACATCACCCGCACCGTCGAACAACGAAAGGCCCTCCAATGAACCGGACGACGTACACCGAGCGCGCCCTTATCGACCTCCACCAGTACCTCGGGATCCGCGGGCAGATCAACCGCTTCCAGCACATCGTCGTCTCGGAGAGCGACTTCAAGCGACTAGTCGCCGAGACCAGCGCGATAGTCGGAACTCGCTGGCCGACCGCCGACTACAGGTCGCCGACGTTCACTGGCGTGCCAATCGAGACCGCGCCCGACTGGACCTTCGACCCCGTCCGCATCGCCTGGCTACGCATTCTCGCCACCCTGATGATCCTCCTGCGGCTCCGCAAGATCGTCACCTGGATCAACAACCTCCTCACCACGGAGCCGCGTCGATGAGCACCCGAAGGCGCAAGCTCAACCGCCGTCGCACCTTCGGCTGGCACGCCGCCCAACGCGGACCCGTCGAACACAACGCCATCATCCGAGAGCACCGCGATCGCGCAAACCTCTGGATAGCCATAGCGATCGAGATGGCCAACACCAGCATCGGACTCGCCGGAACGTTCGACGCGCTCCGCGACGCCGCACGCATCACCGGATCCATCGCCAGCACCCGCCGCTGCAGGTGCGGGCACACCATCGCAGACCACGATGACCGCGACGAAGACCACCTGTTCATCTGCACCGCCTGCTGGTGCAACGACTACACGGAGATCGCCCAGGACCTCACCTCCGCCGTCGGCACCCTCCGCCCCGGATCGGCGGTCGGGCTATGAGCGACGTCGAGACCTGGCACCGCGGCGACCGCGGCGACTGGGCGCAGACCTACACGGGCGGCCGCTTCTACCCCCTGAGCCCCAGAGCCGAGGACGTCGACCCCGTCGATATCGCCCACGCGCTCGCGATGCTCTGCCGCTACAACGGCCACGTCGACCGCTTCTACTCCGTCGCCGAGCACTGCCTGCTCATGAGCCTCGTCATGCCGACGCCTGAGCTGGCCCTCGAGGCGCTGCTCCACGACGGCTCCGAGGCCTACGTCGGCGACATGGTCAGCCCGCTGAAGCACACGCTCGAGATGGCCCCATACCGCCTCGCCGAGGACTACGTGACCGACGCGATCGCGATCCGGTTCGGCCTGCTCATCGGCACCGACGGGCATCACTCGAAATCGCCCGAGGTCCAGGATGCCGACACCCGGATCCTGCTCACCGAGCGCACAGCCCTCCTGTCGCACCACAAGCCGAGCAACCGCTGGCACGTCGACGGCATGGAGGCCCTCGACGTCGAGATCCTCGCCCTGGAGCCCCGCGCCGCCGAGGCCGCCTACATCGCCCGCCTCGAGCAGCTCGGAGTCGCACTGTGAAGCGCAAGCCCGCCACCCCGCCCCGCCCCGATCTCACGATGGGCGAGCCCTGGTCGATCGCGATCGAGCCCGTCGACGGCATGATGCCCTTCGGCCGCTGGCGAATCCACCTCCAGCGCGGCATGCTCAGCTACGCCGGCGGCGACGGCTGGGGATGGCTCGCATTCACCCTCCGCGGCGCTCGCCGCAAGGGTGCCCGAGAGCTGCGCCGCCTCGAGGCGCGTGACGCCCGCCAGGCGCGACGCGAGCAGCTCGAGGAGGCCACGCGATGACCGCCGAAGCCATCCCGCCGGGTGCCGAGTTCGAGGTCGGCGGCAAGACGATGCTCCCCCACCGCTACGCCGTGCACAGCGCCATGCTGCAGCAGGAGGGCGTCGCCGGCGAGCCGATGATCCTGGTCGACCTCGACGGGCCCACCGACACCGGCGAGGCCTCCCTCCGCCTCCTCATCCCCGAAGCGCTCGCCGTGGCCATCCGCGACGCCGTCAACGTCTCCCTGGCCCAGCTCGAGCAGCTCCGGCGCGGCCCACAATGAGCGCGGGGCCGACCAAGGCCGAGCGCGCCGCCCGCCACGTCGACGCGATCTCCACCCCCGACATCCGATGACCGCCCTGCCAGCAATCACAAGACCGAACGGCAAGCTGTACCGACCCAGGAAGGTCGACGCCACCGTCACCTGGATGGACGACGAGCCCCACTCCGTCATGGTCTTCGGCACACACTCCGCCGAAGTCGCACGGCCCCTCGCCGAGGAGATACTCCGGATCGGCAACGAGGCGATCGCCAACGACTTCGGCCCCGACCTCGGGTACACCTACGAGTTCGAGGATCGCGCCGAGCTACGCTGGATGGCCACCGTGCCAGGCCGAGACCAGGATGGCGACCGCCTGGTGCGCTACTACCGGGACAACTCGGAGCACGGTCGTGCGTGCGTGCTCTGGCTCCTGCGTCAAGTCGACGCGACGCCCGTTCAGCCAGACGGCATCATGCCGCCGGTGCTCGACGGACTCGAGGAACGGCCATGACGACGATCATCGCCGTAGAGACACCGAAGAAAGTCACGTTCGGATGGGACAGGCAGATCACCCTCGGCTGGCGCAAGGTCGCCGGCGAAGACAAGGTCTTCACGAACAACAGCATCGTCTTCGGATGCTCAGGCGCCCTCCTCGCCGCGAACATCCTCCGCCACGCCGAACTCCCCAACCCCGCACACGCAGGCTGGGACATCGACAGGTGGATGACCCGTGAACTCCTACCCGCCATCAACACCGCCCTCACGGGCCGAGCAGCCACAACCGTCAACTCCGGCAAAGTCGAAACAAGCGGCAGCACGCTCGTAGCCGTCCACGGTCGGATCTATCACATCAGCTCCGACCTCTCCTGGATGCGCGCCAGCGACGGCATCTACGCCATCGGCTCAGGATCCGAATATGCCCTCGGCGCGCTCGCCACAGGCAGCAGCATCGCCAAGGCCCTAACCATCGCCCACCGGTTCGACAGCTACACAGGCCCCGACCACGGCATCGCCACCACTGCCACCCTCCTCACCAACACGACGAACCCGAAGGAACAACCATGAACCCGCTCAAGAAGACCACACTCAGCATCCTGCTCGCCGGCATCGCATTCGCCGCCTTCCGCCTCAGCTTCGACGCCCAAACCACCCTCGCCGGAGCCAGCGGCATCGACCACCAACTCGCCTGGCTCTACCCAGCCGTCGTCGACGCCGCCATCCTCGCCGGCGTCCTCATCCGCATCTGGCGCCCCGACCTCAACCGCGCGCTCGCAGGCTACCTCTGGGCAGCCATCGCACTATGGACAGCCACCAGCATCGCCGGCAACAGCTTTCACCTCCTCGCACTCCCACCAGGACGCATCGAAGTCCCCTACGCGCTCGCTGTCGCCGTCAACACCGTCCCACCCGTCACCCTGTTCCTCGTCATCCACCTCACCAGCACCACCGCATTCGCGCCGAAGGCAACCACCATCACCAAGAGACCAGGGCGCTCGCCGCAGGCAACCAGCTCGATCGAGAAGCCCTCGCAGCGTCGCACCGACATCCCGCCTACCGACGCCAGGGAACTCGTCGCCATGAGCGACGCAGGCATGTCGATGTCCGAGATAGCCAAGCAGGTCGACCGCTCGAAGTCGTACGTTGGGAAGACCATCAAGGCCGAGCGCGATCGGCTCGTGGCGTGAGCGCCGGCAGCCAGCCCGATCACGACACGCCAGAGCCTTCGTGAGTTCAATACACGGATTCGGCCGAGCCTGATCAGAAAATGACAACGTACATTGGGTGATCTGCACCCGACGAGGCCCTGCGCAAGCGGGGCCTTCGTCATTCCCAGGGGAGTGCGAGCATGGTCGATCGTCGCTCACTCGACATCAACTACAGCCGCGGTCGTCGCGGCCGCCCGTTCGAGCGGGAGAAGGCGCGCTGCTACGCGGTGGAGACTCACTGTCGGAAGTGCGGCAAGCGGGTGGACAAGGCGCTGCCGTACAAGAACCCTGTGACGGGCAAGGTCAACGTGTGGTCGAAGAGCTACGGCCACTCCACTGAGCTCGACGCAGGCGGCCACCCGTACGTGGGCCACATCGAGCATCTGCACTGCAACACCAGCGCGGGCGCCAGGTACGGCAACGCAAAGCGATCGCGCCGCATCATCCCGCGCACCGAGCTGAGAACTTCTCCCGACTTCGACGGATAGTCGACCAACTTTTTTAGGGGTGGCGATATGCGGTGGACCGCCCGTCTTCCATTTTCTCTCTCTCCGAATTGAGCCCGGTGTGGTCGCATCGAAGAAAATCCCGGCTCACGGCACCGTCGCCAGGTACCGGATCGAGCTGCGGAACAAGACCGTCTGTGAGAAGTGCAGAGCCGCGAATTCCCGGGCGAGGAAGGTAGCTCGCGATCGCGCGAAGAAGGCCGCCGGCACCGGTCACCTGACCCTAGTTCCGGACACACAATCCGAGCACACACCACCGGCGGCCGACACACAGTCCACGGACGACGCCGAGCCCGAACCGGGACCAATGGAGACAGCCGTCGTCGAGGACCTGGCCGAGATCACCGCGGCCGAGCAGGTCCCGTTCCACCGATCTCTCTCCGCCCTTGCCCTAGTGCTCGCACGAGAGGCCGACGTCGCCCAATCCGCAACCGCCCGCGGGGGCGCGTCGCGCCAGCTGTTCGAGGTACTCAAGTCGCTGCGGACGCGGAAGGAAGGCGATGGCAACACGGCGCTCGACATCGTCCTCTCCGACTTTGGGGATCCCCTCGTACCTCCAGGTCCCGCCACGGTTCGGCACCCTGCGAAACCTAAACAATCCGACGTACGGTGAGCGCGAGGGCCGCATCGCGCGGCTCATGGGCCACCCGTACATGCCGTGGCAGCAGTACGTGGCGGACGTCACCGGTGAAGTCAACCCGAAGACCGGCCGGCGCATCTACCGCGAGATCCTCCTGACCATCAGCCGGCAGGAGGGCAAGACCACCGTCGTCCGCGTGAAGAAGGTGCACCGAGCTCTCGACCACCAGAACGATCCGCAGCTGATCCTCTTCGCCGCGCAGGACGGCATCGAGGCCAAGAAGAAGTGGCTGCAGCACGCAAAGGCGATCCAGAAGTCACCGCTCGGCCGCCGCCTGGTGACGAACTCCCCGAGCACCTCGAACGGTAAAGAGGTCCTCGAGTGGGACACCGGCTCGAGCGAGTACCCGATCGCATCGACGGCCTTCTCCGGCCACGGTGACACGCTCGACTTCGGCGTACTCACGGAGGCCTTCGCAGCTCGCGACTACCGCGTGGAAGAGACGATGTTGCCAGCGATGCTCGCCCGCCCCGACGCGCAGTTCCTCGCCGAGTCGACCGCAGGCAACGCCACCTCCATCTACTGGAACGAGCGCATCGCTGTCGAGCGCGAAAGGCTCACCCAGGAACCGACCGCGCCATCGCGCGTTGCCTTCTTCGACTGGTCTGCCGACCCCGACCAGGACGACCCCGCGGATCCTGCGACATGGCGGAAGGTATCGCCGGCGCTCGGCTGGACGATCCAGTTCGAAGAGATCGAGCACGCATTCCACACCGCCGTCACTCCAGCCAGAATGCGCCTCTTCAAGCGCGGCTACCTCAACATCACCGACATCGCCGACGCCGGCGAATCGATCTTCGACGCCCTCGACTGGGAAGCCACGGGCTCCGACGCATCCGTGCTCGCCGGCCCCCGCGCGTTCGCCCTTGACATCACCAACGACCGCACCTGGTCAGCGATCTCCTGGGCCGGGACCAACCTCGAGGGACTGCTCCACCACGAGGTCATCCAGCACGAGCGTGGCACCCACTGGGTGATCCCCTATCTGGTCGACAAGATGCGCCGTAACCAGCAGTCGACGGTCACGGTGATCGCCGGGCAGCAGGCGGCGCTCATGGAGGACGACCTTCGAGCGGCCGGCCTCGAGGTGAGACTGCTCAGCCGAGCCGAGTACGCGGCCGCCTGCGCGAGCTATCACGACGGGATAGCCGACCGCTCCGCGCGGCACCTGTCCACCGGCCAGACCGACCTCGACACTGCGGCCGCTGGTGCGGCCTGGACCACCAAGGGTGAGCAGCGGGTGTTCAGCCGGTCCAATTCGACCACGGACATCTCTCCGCTGATCTCCTGCGCGGTCGCCGGCGAGGCCTTCCGCATCCAGGTCGCCAACGACTACGACGTCCTCGACTCTGTCGGCTAGGAGCTGCCATGAAGACCTTCACCACGATCCTCGACCTCGCTGGTCTGGTCGCCATCGTTGCCGGCGTAGCCATCATCTGGGGGCCGTTCGCCTACCTGGTTGGTGGTCTCGGGCTCATCGGGCTGTCCTTCGCAATCACGCGCACATCGGCGGCCAAGAAGTGAGCGTCCTCTTCAGGTCGCCCACGATCATTGAGGGGCCAAGCCGCTTTCCGGTGCGGACGAACAAGACGGTCGGCAGCACGTTGGTTACCGACGACTCGGCACTGTTCCACTCCGCGGTGTGGGCCTCGCTGCGTCTTCGAGCGGATCTGATCTCCGCGATGCCCATCGACGCATACCGCAAGGTCAACGGCATCGACATTGAAGTGCCGAAGTCACCCATCCTGCTCAACCCTGGCGGCGACGAATGGGACACTGGGACCTGGCTGTGGGCAACGCAATTCGACCTCGACCGCGTCGGCAACTGCTTCGGCATCATCACCGAGAAGGACGGCGATGGGAACCCTGCCGTGATCCAGCTTGCCGACCACAAGAACGTCGCCGTCAACGTGCGCAAGGACGTCGTCACATACCGGATCAAGAACGTGGCCTACGACGCCGCGTCGATCTGGCACGAACGCCAGTATCGTCTCCCTGGCCAGGTGATGGGTCTATCCGCGCTCAGCCTCGCCGCCTACTCGATCGGGATGTACCTCTCCGCCCAGGAGTTCGGCATCGAGTGGTTCAACAACGGCGGCACCGTGCCCTCCGGCCACCTGAGGAACGGTGCCAAGAAGCTCGACGCCGGCCAGGCCGACCAGATCAAGGAACAGTTCAAGCTCGCGATCTCTGACCGCGACGTCTTCGTCACTGGCGAGGACTGGACATACTCCACCATCCAGGTCGCCGCGAACGAGGGGCAGTTCCTCGCCAGCCAGGACTGGAGCTCAGGCGACGTCGCCCGATTCATCGGCGTTCCGGGCGACCTTATCGACCTGGCCGTCAAGGGCTCGGCGGTCACCTACGCCAACATCACCCAGCGAAACCTGCAGTTCCTGATCATGAACCTCTGGCCGGCCGTGCGCAGGCGCCAGACGGCGCTTTCGCGACTGGTCGCGGATCCGCGCTACGTCCGGTTCAACACCGACGCGCTTCTGCAGATGGACCCGCAAACGAAGTCGCTCGTGCACGGCCAGCAGGTCCGCGACCGGATCCGCGTCGCATCCGAAGTGCGCGGTAACGACAACCTCGAGCCCTACACCGACGCCCAGTGGGCCGAGATGGAACGGCTCTTCCCCAAGGGCAGTACGCCCGGCAAATCCACCACGATCGGAGACTGACCGATGACAACGCTCATTGCCACTGACCTCGCCGGCCGCCGCGCCGCGGCACTCGCAAACCCGACCGCGGTCCCCAGCTCCAACCAGCGCGACCAGGAGTTCGGTGCGCAGCTGCGCGCCAAGCTCATAGATCGCGACGGCAAGAAGTTCTACCAGTTCGACGGCTACGCCTCAATCGTCAACGTCACGTACCAGATGTACGACTTCTGGGGACCGTTCGACGAGAAGATCGATGGAGCGGCGTTCGACAAGACCCTCGCCGCGGATCCCGACGTGGCCTTCCTTCTCAACCACCGCGGGACCACAATGGCTCGCACGAAGGTCTCGAAGACGCTCGAGCTGAGTGCCGACGAGACTGGCCTGGCAACCACCGCGTTCTGCAACCCAGAACGCCAGGACGTGAAGGACATGGCGCTCGCCATCAGCGATGGCGACATCGACCAGATGAGCTTCGCGTTCCGCATCGTTCGCGGGCAGTGGTCGCCCGACTACACCGAGTACACCATCCTGGAGGTCGACCTCGATCGAGGAGACGTCTCAGCGGTCAACTACGGAGCCAACCCGTACACGTCGATAAGCGCCAGGGCGAAGCAGGCCTTCGACGCGATCGACCATCTCGAAGGCCCAGCCCTGCAAGCTGCGCTCGCCCGCGCGCAGGCGCGCGTCGACGAGACCGAGCCGGGTCGCCCGCCGGCAGAACGCTCCGTCGAGGCCGAGCGGCCAAGCGCCGGCACGCTCCGTGCCCGCCTCGAGCTCGAGGAAGAGCGCCGCTAAACGCGGACCCCCGATCGACCCCGCTTCCTGCGGGGTTCTTAGTGCTGCAGCCACCCGACGCAAGATTCGCCGAGGGACCGCCAGACGAGCCGGCAAACGCGCACGCAATCAACTGAAAGGTACGAAACCCATGAAGTTCGCAGACCTCATCCTCGCTGCCGAGCGCGAGCTCTCAGCACATGAGGCCACGCGTGCCGGCTACGTCGCAGAGCAGGAACGACTGCTTGGCGATCTGCCGGACGCGAGGTCCTCGCTCACCGAGGCCAACCAGGCACGCTACGACGAGCTCCGCTCGCTGAAGGCACAGGAGGTCGTCGAGATTGACGCCGCCCGCGTCAAGGTGGACGAGCTCAAGCGTGAGCAGACCGACGACGAGCGTCTCACCCGCTCGGCGCAGGAACGCAGCCCCGGCGCCCCGGTCCCGTTTGACGGCATCACGACCAACAACCGTGAGGCGCGCACCTACACGGCGGAGAGCTCGCAGCGGGGAACCTCGTTCTTCGTCGACTCGTTCCGCGCCCAGTTCCGGAACGACCTCAACGCGAGGGAGCGCATCGAGCGCCACCAGCGCGAGGTCGAGGTTCTCCAGGAGGTCCGCGCCGTCAGCAGCTCGGGCGTCGGAGGCCTGTTGGTGCCGCAGTATCTGGTGGACCTGCTCGTCATGCCCACCAGGAACGGCCGCGTCTACGCCAACCAGGTGACCAACGTGCCGCTGCCGGCCGAGGGCATGACCCTCAACATCCCGAAGTGGACCTCCGGCACCACGGTGACGAGCCAGAACGGTGAGAACACGAACGTCAGTAACACCGACATCGTGCCCGCATCGGACCTGACCGTCAACATCCGGACGATCGCGGGTGAGCAGGACGTCTCGCGGCAGACGCTCGAGCGAGGCACGCCCGGCATCGACGCGATCCTGTACGCGGATCTCGTCGAGGCCTACCACGCCCAGCTGGGCAACCAGGTGATCAACGGTGATGGAACCGCCAACACTCACCTGGGTGTCCGCAGCACGGCCGGCATCCCGCAGTCGACGACCTTCGCGGCCGCCGTTACCGCGGCGCTCTTCTACAAGAAGATCGCCGGCGCGATCGCGTCCGTGTCGAGCGGTCAGAGAACTGCCAATGAGGCAGCCCTCGAGGCCAACCTCATCGCGATGCACCCGCGTCGCTGGGGCTGGCTCACGTCGCTCACCGACGGCGACGGTCGCCCACTCGTCAACACCGAGTGGAACGGCCCGACGAACGTCGAGGGCATGAACCTCAACCCGGGCAAGCAGTCCCTCGGAGACAGCGAGGCCGCGGGCGACCGCGTCGTCGGCCAGATCCACGGGCTGCCGGTCGTCACGGATGCCAACATCCCGACGAACGTCGGCACCCTCAGCGAGGACATCGTCCTCGTCTCGGACAAGCGCAAAACGCTGCTCTGGGAAGACGGAGACGGCGCACCGCGCGAACTGATGTACGACCAGTCCGCGCCCTCCAAGCTGCAGATCAAGCTCCAGGTCTACGGCTACAGCGCATTCACCGCCGGCCGCCGCGTCACCGCGACGGCCATCGTCGGTGGCGTCGACACCGGCGCAGGCAACGGCCTCATCGCACCGGTGCTCTTCTAGCGCTACCCGCCGGGCCGGTCTCACAGGCCGGCCCGGTCCAACCACTTCGCCCACGCGAGAAAGCAGATCATCATGGAACGCCACATCGAAGAGAATTACGAAGAGATTGTCGCCACCGGCGCTCGCTCCTTTGCGGACATCGCCGACCAGGCTGCCCGCGACAACTCACCCGAACTTGAGGCCTGGGCGCGCGACCGCGCCGCGAACGGAGGTGACCAGCCCAAGACAGAGCCCAGCGCGCCGGCCTACGCCGACATGCTCCTGGCCGACCTCAAGGAGCTGGTCAAGCCACGCGGCATCGAGCCTGAGGCCAAGTGGCTGAAGGCCAACTACGTCGACGCTCTCGAAGCCAAGGACGCCGAGGAGGCGCAGGCCAAGAAGACGGCCAGCGACGCCGCGGACGCGGAAGGCCTGTACGTCGGTATCGAGGACGACAACCTCCGCGTCGCACTCAGCACCCGCAACCTGGACGACACGGGCGACCGTCCCGACCTGATCGCCCGCCTCCGCGCGGACGACGAGACAAAGGCCGCACCCGGCGCATGACCACCGCGGACGAGACGTCCGCAGCCGAGTCCACCAGGGCGCTCGCCGACGAGGACGAACAGTCCTCGCGCGAGCGTCCCGGTGACCAGCCGCTCAAGGCGTCCACGAAACCACAAACCAACACGGTGGACCGCACCCCGCTCACCCGCCGATAGGAGACGACATGCCCGGCATCGACCTCGGCGCGAACGCGGCCGTCTCTTGGCGTCTCGCAGAAGCGGGCCAGGTAGTCGTCCTCACCGTCCAGCAGCCGGACGGCACGAGTGCATCCCCAACCGTCTCCGAGGCACCCGGCGTCTACTCCGCATCGGTTGCCACTCCGTACCCCGGAAGGTACCTGCTGCGCTGGAGCAAGGCTGCGGCCCCCGCCGCCGCCTACACGGACGTCTTCGACGTGTGGCCGGAGGATCCTCGCTTCCTCGTCTCGCTCGCCGAGGCGAAGAAGGCGCTGCAGATACCGGTGACCATGGCTGGGGATGAGGACGAACTGCGTCTCTACATCGCAGCGGCGACCATCGTCATCGAGGACATGGTCGGCGCCATCCTGGTAGCCGAGGTGGAGCAGTACGGCAACGGCGGAAAGTTCGGCATCCAACTCCACGACCGTCCGACCGAAGTCACCGAGGTCACGGTCGACGGAGTTGTGCTCGCACCCGACCAGTACGTTGTGAGCCCAGGCGCCGGCATCGTCTACTGCGGCCCGTCAGCCGCGCCAGTTCGTTTCCGCCCCGGCCGGCAGAACGTCAAGATCACCTACACAGTGGGCTCGAGCAAGATCAGTGCGAACGTGCGCCTGGCGGTCGACCATCTCATCGGACACCTCTGGCGAATCAGCCAGCAGGGTGGGCACCAGCAGTACCAGGAAAGCAGCGAAGAGACCTCTTACAGCCCGTCCGGTTTCGCGGTACCGCGCCGGGTCGCCGAGCTGTGCGCCGCCACACCGCGGCTCGCGGGAATGGCCTGATGGCCGGCCAAGGGATCAGCTCAGGTGCGATCGCGTTCAAAGAGTCCTTTGTCACACTCGCGCAAGGGCTCTATACCGGCGACATCGCCGCCCCCGTCGAAGTCCTCGTGATCGGTGGAATACCCGGTACCTACATGCCCTCAGACATCGTCGCCTTCCTGGGCCTTCGATCGGACCAGGACTACGCAGCCATGGGCACCAACCGCTCGCGCGACGAGATCATCCAACTCGACGCGTTCCTCTCCGTCGAGCGGGGCGGTAAGGACCCGGCGACCGATGCCGTCTGTGAGCGCCGCGTTTCCGACCTGCTCACCGTCATCGAGCACTTCGCTCGGGTCACCGACACGACGATCGGGAACACCGTGCGCGAGTGCTTCCTCCTCAAACACGAGCTCGTCACGACTCCGTCCAAGAACGGCCGAGAGTCCTACATCAACGCCACCTTCCAGGCCAAATTCCGCATCACGAGCTAGGAGCCTCATGAAGATCAAGAACGTGTCGCCAGTAGGCGACCTCGACCTGCCTTTGATCGGCCGAACGGTACTCGCCAGCGAGGTCTTCGAGGTGCCGAAGGACCAGGCACTCCTGCTCCTCGAGCAGCCCGACAACTTCCGCGAAGTGAAGCCGAGGGCAGCCACCCCGCGGAAGCCGGCCGCGGCAACCACATCACCGATCGACGCAACTGAGAAGGGAGCAGGCAAATGACCACCTCGCAGGACACATCGGTCGGCATCAAGAAGGAGTCATCGTTCGGCACTCTCGCGACGGTGGACAGCTTCTTCGAGTACCTGGAGGAGGACTTCGCTCAGAACCCGACATACACCCAGGGTGGCGGCCTGCGGCTGGGGCGCATCGTCGCGGCCGCCGATCGCCGTAGGTTGACTCACCTCGAACCCAGCGGCACCCTGACCCTCGAAGGTTTCACCAAGGGCATGGGCAAACTATTCGAAGCAGCCCTTGGAACCGGCGTCTCAACGGTCGTCTCGGGTGCTGCGTTCCAGCAGCTATTCACGCCGACCGTCGGTGAGCGACTTCCCTCCTACACTCTGCAGGTTGGTATCCCGCTGGAAGGAGGCGGCGCAGTCCAGCCGCAGACGTACTCAGGTATGGTGTGCTCCGGCTTCGAGCTGAGCATCGGCGCCGGCGGGATCCCGATGCTCAAGTTCCCGTTCGTCGGGAAGGACGTCGACGTCGTCACCGGCTTCGCGACACCGTCCTACGCGGCCAACAACCAGCTGCTCTCGTTCGTCGACAGCTCGATCATCCTGGGCGGATCAGTTACCCCACCCACGACAACAGCGCTCGCGACGGGTGGCACAACGTTGGCCTCCTGCCGTGACGCGACCTTCACCTGGGACAACGATCTGGACAACGACGGGTTCTTCCTGGGAGGCGCCGGCAAGCGCGGCCGCGTCCCGGCGCTCGGCCTGCGACACGGCTCCGGATCGCTCACGGTGGAGTACAACACCAACACCCTCCGGGACGCCTACCTGGCGCAGACGGACATGGCGCTCGTGCTCCGCTTCGCATTCCCCACCGCGATCGTCGGACCCAACTACCCGACGCTGGAGCTCACCATCCCCGACATCCGTCTAGGAGGAGAACTCCCGAAGGCCAACGGCGGCAAACTGGTCACCCAAACCGTCCCGTTCGACCTGTTCGACGGGCGTGTAGCCACCTCGCCCCTGTACGTCGCGATCGTCACCACCGACACCGCAATCTGATGGCCGTCGTCGGATCCGGCGACCAGGGACTGCAGATCGTCATCGACCCCACCGAGTGGTACCGCCTCAAAGCGGAACTCGACAAGTTCGATCCGGCGCTCGCGAAGGCCCTTCGTCGCCGGATCCGCAACGCCGGAAACGTCGCGGCCGAAGAGGTACGCAAGACGCTGCGCCTGCCGCCGCCGTCCGGCGGCCCTGACAACACCGGTGGGCGTGAAGCGCTGATCGCTGCCACGAAAGTGACAGTCTCGTTCGCCAAACGTGCCGCCGGCGCCAAGATCGTCACAAGCTCCCGCGGCCTGGATGCCGCGCACAAGGGGCTGGTGAACGTCTACAACAAAACCCAGTTCCGCCACCCGGTCTACGGCCGCGCCGTATGGGTTGCCCAGCAGGGACGGCCCTACTTCGGTGCGTCGATCAACAAAGCAATCAGCGCGCGCGTCGTCCAGGAAGTGTGGGACGCGCTCGACGAGGCAACCCGAGCCATTGGAGCACGTGCATCATGAAACTCATCATCGCCGGCAAGCCATACTCCGCAGAGCTCGCCGTCCAGCGCGCAGCAGTAGGTGACCTGATCGATCTCAAGGAGCAGACAGCTACTGAGACGTTCGATGGCATCACCGCGGCGACGATCCAGGGCATGTTCATCCACCTGATCAAGCTCGCAAAGAAGCCGGGGTTCGGACAGGTGGACCTCGCGAGCGATCTCGTGTTCCTGCGCAACTCCTTCGGCCTGGCGTTCCTGTGCAAGAACCAGGCGGGAGAGCGCATCACCGTCGAGGAAGCTCGCCGTATCCCGCTCCAGGATCTGCAGCTGGACTTCGAGGACCTAGCCGCCCGGAAGCCCGCCGGCGGTGCCAGCCCAAAAGAGGCACCCGCGTCGGAGGGCGACGCCCCGCAGTAACAGCAGCGACAACGCCAGACCAAATACCGGACGACCTCCGGAGCCACGTGCACGACTGGCTCCCGCAGATCCAATACCTGCTTCCAGGTAGTGGCCTCACTCCCTTCAACGTATTGCGGCTCTCGGTCGACTGGTGGCTCGAGTACGTCAGCGTCGCGACATCCATCATCGACGCGAACAAGAAGGCCACGCAGTCGGCCAGCAATCGTGCCGCCAGTCAACAAAGAGGGAGGCGCTAGTGGGCAACGCCAACAAAGACCTCGTCTTCAACATCTTCGGTCGTGACCGAAACGCATCCTCCACCCTCCTCGGCATCGGCAAAAACGGCCAACGCACCGCAAAGATGCTCCACGACGCCTCCGTCCGCATCGGCATAGGGCTCCTCGCCGCCACCGGCGCCGCGATCGCTTTCGGCAAGGAATCCGTCCAGGCCTTCGCCGACGCCCAGGCATCACAGAACAAGCTCTCGTTCGCGTACGAGAAATTCCCCGCGCTCGCCGACGCAAGCATTGACTCGCTTCGCAAGCTGAACTCCGAGCTCGCGCTCAAGACGCGCTACGACGACGACGCCACGGCATCGGGCCAGGCCGTGCTGGCCCAGTTCAACCTGTCGGGCCAGCAGATCCTCAAGCTGACGCCGCTGCTCCAGGACTACGCCGCGAAAACGGGAAAGGAACTCCCGGACGCCGCGACAGACCTGGGCAAAGCGCTCCTCGGCCAGGGGCGCGCTCTGAAGGCCATCGGTATCGAGTTCACTGACACGGGCACGACCGCGGGCAACTTCGACGAGCTCATGGCCAGTCTCTCCACCACAGTCGGTGGATTCGCTGAGAAGGACGGGCAGACGGCCGCTGGCCAACTGATCATTCTCCAGAACCGGTTCGGGGAGACCGAAGAGACCATCGGAGAGGCGCTGCTGCCCACTCTCGGGGAGCTCATGGACTTCTTCGAAACCGACGTCATGCCGAACGTGGAGCTGTTCGCGGACTGGCTGGCAAACGTCGGGATCCCGAATCTGGTGAACTTCGCGCACGGATTCAAGGACGCGGCCGACTATGCCCCGGCCCTGGTCGGTGGTCTTTCCCTGGTGACCGCAGGTATGTGGCTGCTCAACGTTGCGATGGACGCGAACCCTGTCGGCGCCACGATCCTCCTCCTCGGCGCGGGAGTGCTGTGGTGGGGGAGCTTCGTTGCGGCCGCGCAGAATGCAACCGGCGGTATCAACGTCGCGATGTACTTCATGGGGCAGAACTTCCTCAGGCAGATCAACCTCATGATCGGCTTCGCGCAAGCGTTCATTGACCCCTTGAACATGATCATCGGCGCGATCAATTTCCTGACGGGCACCGACTTCAGCGCCATTCACATCCCAACCCTCGCCGTCGACGGACCTACAGCACAGGGGTACGCGGTCGGCGGGATGCTTGGAATAGAGCACACCTCGGCGCAGGGCGGACGAACCGGCGGAAAATCTAGCGTCCCGGTCGTCCCGACTGGAGTTAAAGCGACCCCGTTCGCTGACGGCGGCATCGTTCGACACTCCCCGGGCGGCATCTTCGCGCAGGTCGGCGAGGGCCGCCACGACGAACTAATCGCTCCGCTCACGCCTGCGAACCTGGCAGCTCTCGGTGCCGGCGGTGGAACTTCCGGCGGCACCACGTTCATCTTCGAGGGTGACTCGGCCGCTCTCGCGTCGCTGTTCAACGTGTACGAGCAGCGCGCGGACGGCTCACGGGTGCTCATCTCCAAAATGGGAAAGCAGGTGCGCTAGTGTCCCGAGTCGTCCAGCGCGCAAGCAACCCCTCTGGCGAGACGGCGACAACCGGATACGCAGCCGTGCCCGGCACCACAGGGGTCGCCGCGATCACCAACCCAGTGTCCGTTATCGCGTTCGCCGGCACCCACGTGATTCAGTGCACCTGGTCGACTGCCTCGACAGCTGCCGGTGGAGGCCTCACCTACGACGTCGTCGTCGTCGCCGGTGAGGTCCTCTCCTTCGGCTGGAACCGGGTGCGCCCGACGATTAGCAACCGCCTCCAGATGTCGATCGAGTGGCGCACCAACGTTGGCACGATCTCCACCGTCGCCGGACCGACCGCCCAGGTCACTTCCGCGACGAACAGCGATGCGACCACCTGGAAGCAGGAGAACCTCACTGCGCCCGCACTCGCGACTGTCGCTCGAGTGAAGCTGCTGTCTGTGGCGGGTACCGGCTACGCGAACTGGTCGATCGCCTCGAACCTGCAGGTCGACGCTCTCATGGTCAACGCAGGCGCGACGCTGCAGCCGTACGTCGACGGGAGCCGGGGGTACCTGTACGAGTGGGCTGGAGTCGCGCACGCCTCCGTATCGACCTTCTACACGCCAGTGATCACCCTCACTCCGCTCGGGGACGCTCACCCTTGCCCGCGCATGCTCGTTGTGGTCGACGACCTCCCCGTAGTCGTCGCGTCACTGAGCCTGTATCGCACCGTGGGAGGGCGCCAATTCCGCATCCGCGGCGCCGTGATGATCGATGTCGCCGGCGGCTACTCAACTCTGGACGTCGAAGTCCCACTGGGAGCACAAGCGACCTACCGCGCGCAGATGTTCAACAGCGCCGACCTCGAACTCGGCTTCACCGCAACAGCAGCTGCCACCACCGACTCCACCCAGTGTTGGATTCACAACCCCCTCGACCCGTACGGCGCCATCCCCATCTCCGTCGAAGTCCCATCAGCGCAGTCTCTGACCCGCCGCAGCGACGGGGAAGTCTTCTACCCGCAAAACCGGGTGCTCGGAGTCCTCATATCTGGACCCCGCCGCGGCCTCGCTGGTGTCGACTTGTATTTCTCGACAGACACCATCTCCGACGCCGACAAGTTCGAAGCCATGCTCGGCGGATACTCCGACGACGACCAGGTCGTCCCCGTCCTGTGCATCCGGATACCTGCCACGCTCTCCCGCCTGCCAGGCACGTTCTTCGGAGCTGTTCTCGCGCTCGAGCAGAAGCCCGTCGACGTCCACATGGGCGGCTCCCTCATCGCCTGGCAGGCATCCGCCGACGAAGTCTCTCCACCGTTCCCCGGCATCATCGTCCCCCTTCTCACCAGGGACGACATCGACGCCGCCTACGCCACCAGAAACGCGATCGACGCCGCCTACGCCACACGGCTCGCTGAAGACCGCGACTACTCCCTCGCCGGAACAGCATGAGATCCGGAACGCCCGGACTGCGCAGCGCACTCGCCGGCGGATCCTTCACTCGCCGTCTCCTCGGAGACGTCATGTACGGCACCGAGCGTCGCGTGGCCAACATACCCATCACCAAATGGACGCTCACCGGCGACATCGACGCCGAGGTCAAGTACGGCGGCTCCGCGACGATCACCTACGCCGGCGACTTCGCAGAGTCCTACACCCCACACCAGCTCGCCGACGCGCTCGCCGCGTACGGGCAGGAGCTCCACCTCTACATGGAGATCTCCGACAACAACTTCGTCGAACGCGTCACGATGGGAAAGTTTCCGATCGAAGCGGTTCCGAAGGCGAGTGACGCGCAGCTGCTGTTCCGCGATCGCGTCATCACCATCGGCTCCACCGTGGAGGTCACTCTTCTGGACCGCTTCCTCCGGGTGCGTCGTGCGCGATTCCGTTCCCTTGAGCAACCAGCGTCCCTGGTCAGCGCTTGGGCAGAGCTCGCTCGGATCTCACGCCTACAGGTGACCCGGAATGTCGCAGACGTCGCGATCCCCGCAACCGTTGTCTATGACCGCGATCGGTTGAAAGCCTGCCAGCTGCTCGCCCAGATCCTCGGCGGCGTCGCGATCACCACCGCCGACGGAACGCTCACGATCCACCCCGACGCCGCCGGCGCTGTCGTCGGCTCACTCGAGCTCGGCGAGGACGGAACCATCCTGGATGTCGACTACTCGATGGAGTCAGACGGGGTGATCAACGTCGCCGTTGGCGACTTCGAAGATGCGAACGGCATGCCGATTCACGTCGAATCGCAGATCACGAGCGGGCCTCTTTCGATCACGGGCCCATATGGGGAATACGTCGACGAGTACTCGAGCGACAAGTCCCTCATCACAACCCTCGCGGCCGCGCAGGCCGCAGTCGACAGCATGCTCGCTCTCCGGTCGACGCCGAGCTCCTACGAGCTTCCAGTCGATTGCATCCTCAACCCGCTCTACGAGCTGGGCGACGTCGTCACCGTGGAACGGATGGATCGCATCATCACGGGCCGTATCCGCAAAACGAAGATGTCTGAGAGCGGGCCGATGTCCCTGCAGCTGGGAGTTATCAGTGACATCCCCAAGT
Source organism: Rhodoglobus sp. (assembly GCA_040002655.1). GTDB lineage: Bacteria > Actinomycetota > Actinomycetes > Actinomycetales > Microbacteriaceae > Rhodoglobus. The sequence continues at coordinate 28,277 of JBDUEC010000003.1, forward strand.
AGCCAGGATCGCACGAGCGAAGCTCTGGCCGCGATTCAGCCTGGTGAAACGCTCTCCGCCGTGTTCCTCTCGCAAAGCGGGACACGCGCGCAAGTGAACCAGGGCAACACGACCATCACGGTTCGGTCGGTGTCGCAGTACCCTCCGATTCCTGGCGACCCGGTCAGGCTCGAGCGCCGTGCCGGCGAGTTGGTCATGCTCGGACCCGCGAAGCCGAAGTCGTCGACCGGCAAAGTCACCGTTGCCGGTAACCCGTGCACCGTGGAGTATCCGGTTGGATCCGGTGTGACAGCACTGCTGCAGGCGAATCCGCTATACACCCCGGCCTTGAACGACCTGGTGGTCATCAACTGGGAGACCGGCGGCAGCGTGTCTCACAAGCTCGCAGCGCTGCCCTCCGTTGTCGTGCCAGGAGCCGCGGGCGGGGCTGGAGCGGTGCGATATCACCCGGCTCCGTTCACCGCCCAGGACTCTGGTTCCGTCCGCTTCGGCTCTTGGTGGACGTCGTTGGTGCGCTCGAGCGAGAACAACTCCGGCTGCTGGTTCTACGGGTCGAAGATCAAAGACACCATCCCGGACGCTGCAGTGATCAACAGCGCCTTCATCTACCTGCCCTTGCAGTCCGCGGACTTCGACTCCCCACAGCTGGGATATCACACGCTCGCGGCCAAACCGGCCGGTGCGCTCACTATCAACGCACCCGCCGCGCTCGAGCCGCGCAGCGGGTGGGTGGCGATCCCTACCACGCTGATCGACTTCCTCAAGGCGAACACCGGAGGCCTCGGTTTCCAGGCCGGGTTCTCCGACACCATCTGGTCCGGCGTCTCGACAGACGGCAACTCGGGCGCACTCGATATCACTTACACGGTCTAGGAGATCACATGGCTGCAGACGGAGTACCCGGAGCCAAGGGCAACCCGCAGTTTCTCGGTGGCGGCCCGCCTGCCACCGCGGTCGACGAGAACCTCATTTCGCAATGGGCCGCCGACAACATCGACCGACGCGTGGCAAACACGACCGCGCGGGACGCGATCGCCTTCAAGTACGAAGGCATGATCGTGCAGACCCAAGACACGAACACGATCTGGCTGTGCACCAACCCTGCAGGCGGTGGTACCTGGCTGAAGGTCGTGGCGGCTACCGACGTGTTCGCGGAGGCCGCCGGCCGCGTTGCTGCGGGCGGCAATACGACGGGCAATACCGTCGTCACCTTCCCCGTGGGCCGCTTCGCTGTCACCCCGATCGTGACAGCGGCCCTCACCTCGATCGCCGCGAACTGCCAGGTGGCGTGCTCCCTTGCCTCAGCCACCCAAATGACGGTGCAGACCTACACGATCTCAACCGGCGCTGCCATCACGGGCGTGTCCTTCGACTGGACCGCGCGACAAATGACCCCGACGCTGGCCGCCGGCTAACGAGAGGACCCCACCAATGGCCGATCTTGAATTCTCAGTCCCGGAATTGCGGCTCTACGTAGTCGTTTGCGCGACCCCGGGATGCATGAACCAGGGGCACGAAATCACGGTGAGTGCGCCTGTCGATGACCCGATCGTGCAATGCGGGCCTTGTGGCGTCCAGCTCGACCCGACCCCGGTTCCCTGATGCCCCGCACGCTTCAAGGGTTGCTCGCCTGGGGGCTCGCGAACCCGGTCGACACCAGCCCCTATACCTCGCCGCCTAAGACCTGGAACCAGAAGTGTGTCTCTGCGGGGTTCCGTGGTGGCGACTTCGGCAGCTCCGCTCCCTCTGCGTACTATGTCGCGCACGGCGCCGAGGGATACGGCCACCACTTGTACACCGAGGATGAGCTGCCTTTCGCGAAAATCCCGGCGTCCTGGTGGGCGTACTTCGACATCGGGGGAGATGACAACGGCCACGTGATCGCCTGCCTCGGCGATGGCCGCGGCTGGTGCGCGAACTCCCGCGTCGTCCCCATGACGCCCGCACATGACGCCCTCGGCTACCTCGGCCCAGAGGAATACCGAAACCTGTCCGGAGCCACCTACCTCGGATCCTCCCCCTACTGGCTCAACGAGACCCTCGCCGGCGTGGGGCTGGATCCCGACGGCGGGAACGTCACGCCACTTCTCTCACCGAAGGAAGATGAAATGTTCACTGTCTACATCTCGGAGTCAGCCTCAACCGACGGCGTTATCCCTGCGGCCGGCCTCGCCTTCGAACACTCTGGAAACGGCCCGATACGCATCCTCTCCCAACTCGAGGCACAGGCGCTCGACTTCTGGGCCGCACACGGATTCCCCTACAGGCGCACAGAGTGGCCGGGCGACTCGATTCGCACCATCACCCGTTCCGTGGGGCTATACGAGTGGGTCGGGTTCCCGAAGCTGCCGGCAGACAACGTCCCGATTCTCACCGGTCGCGTCGTCTTCGCCGACCCAAAGACTGCGGACTACCCGAAAGTGTCAGCGAGTGTCGGCAACGTGACCGTCGACAACGCTCCCATCCTCAAGGCAATCCAAGCACTCAAGATCCCGACCGTGGAGGAGATCCTGGCGCGCATCCGCAGCTTCTGGACCAGCGGCAAGTAGTCCTCCGGCACGACCCCTGAGGGAGACAACAGATGCCCGACTGGGTCACACCAATCATCACCACCATCCTCGCGGCCGCCGGCACCGGAGGCGTAGTCGGAGTCTTCGGCTACCTGCTCACCAAACGCTCGCAGGAGCGCAAACGCGGTGACGTCGTGCAAGGGCAGGTATTCGCCTTGGTCAACCACGTACACGCGCTGAACGCCCAGATCATCATGCTCGGCCACGAGCCGATCCCGGTGCCAGACATCTTTCCGAAGGAGTAGCAATGACGGACCCCATGCCTCTGGTGCAGCCGGCACCCCGCTCGCGATGGTCGATCTTCTGGGGCGGTCTCGTCATCGCGTGCTTCCTGATCGGCGCGGCCGCGGCGATCATCTTCATAGTCCAGGCCGGCCACGATCGTGACAACGCGGCCGCCATCCAGCAGCAGCAGGGCGAGACAATCGACAACCTCGCTTCCGCTCTCGATGAGAGTCGCCACCAACTCCAGGACAACGGTCTAAACCCGGTGGCGCCGCCCTCGAGTGAACTCGTCCCAGTGCCCGGCCCAGCAGGCGAGCCCGGCACCGCCGGCGCGCAAGGCCCTCAGGGCCCGCGTGGCTTCGACGGACACGACGGCATCGATGGCAAGGACGGCGCCCCGGGTGCACCGGGCACGACCGGCTTAGACGGCGCTACAGGGCCGCAGGGTGATCCAGGCCCAGCGGGTGCACCTGGTAACCCCGGCGCCGACGGCCAGCCGCCAACCTCGTGGAGCTTCACTTGGGTCGGGATCACCTACACCTGCCAGCGAACCGAGCCGTTCGACGCAACTGCGCCCACGTACACCTGCAACACCACACCACCGCAGTAAAGGAGAAACATGACGCTCAACAAATACGCGGCCGCGTTGTTCCACTTCGCGCTCGCAGTCCTCGCCGCGCTCGCCACGGCGTTCAAGGCCGGGCCCCTGACGCCGACCATCATCGGGCAGCTGGTTGTCTTCGCGATCGGCACGTTCGTCGTCTGGTGGGTCCCACTCCTGAATACCAGGTGGCAGGGTCTTCTGAAGGTCATCGCAGCTGGGGCAGTTGCCGCAGTGACCGCCATCGTGCCGCTCATCGTCGCACACAGCTTCACGCTGCAGGATGCCACAGTCGTCGTCTACGCCATACTCGGCGCCGTCGCGGCGGGACTAGGAGTCGCCCTCCGTACGGACGGCAAGCCGGCCGACTGATGGGCCAAGACAAACCGCCCGTCGACGCGGTCGAGTACGAAGTACCGGTCGACCCGATGGACGACCTGCAGTGTGACAGCTGCCAGTAGCTGCGGTGCGAGCCTCGGGCTCACCGCTGCAATGAAACGCCCCCACGCGCTCACCTGAGCCGCGTGGGGGCGTTTTCTGCATTCCCGGGCGCTGCTCCCCGCGCAGACGCTAGAGACGCCGCACAGCGTCCGCCCACACCCACGCGATGTACTCGTCGCCGGGCCGCACACTGAACTGGATCTTCACGGCCCGGTCCGTCCACGCGATCGCGCGACCCTCCACCCAAGCGGTGGCCTGCACGAACGGCACCCACGCGCCAACGCGCACCGGTGCCGGCGCATCCGGAAACGTCTCGGGATCAACCCCGAGCTCCGCCTCTCCCAAGCTGAGCGCTCGCGGGCGGAGCACCATCTGGGCGATCGCCGCCCAGCTCACATCGGATCCGTAACGGCGATTCTGTCCCACTGGTCTGCTCCATGGTTGTGATCGGAGCAGCCGGCCCTGCAAGAACAGATTCTAGAACGACACCGCCATCAACGCGAGGCCGCGCGGATGGCCGAGGCGAGTACCTGCGCGACCGTCTCAAACCCGGCGGGGGTTGGATGCGCGCCGTCAGGGGTGAGGCCGTTGATGTAGTGGCCATCGGGCGCGCGCAACTGCACCCATGGGTCGACCCACGACCAACCCATCGTCGCGGCGAATTGCTGCAGCACGGCGTTGTACTCGGTCGACCATTGTGGTGCGAGGTCGAGCGGCGGGATCGCAGACAGAACTACATGCCGAGCTCCGACCGTTTGCGCGATCGCGAGGATGTGATCGAGCCGCTCCTGCATCGGAACTCCCCACTGGTCACCGAGGTCATTAGTTCCGGCCATGATGACGAGCACGTCCGCGTCGACCGGTGTGACGTTCTGCATCATCAGCGACGTTTGCGCCCCACCCTGGGCCCACCCACCCACGAGGTGCAGGTGCTTTGCCGGGATGTGGTTCACCCAGCTGCGATCGCCGCGACTGACTCCAGCTTCGTCAACCCACGCGGTCATCGAGTCGCCGACGGCGGCGAAGGAGACGTCAGCCTGCGGAACATCGATTCCCCGCTCGTGGCGTGGTGACTCGGTAGCTCGGACCGAGTCGACGGTTGGTGCAATCACCGTCATGACCGCCGGAATTGCGAGCACCAGAATGATGCCAACTGCTGCAGTGAAGCGCGGCTTGCGCATCTTGCCTCCTCGAGTAGCGCGATGGCTAGGCAACTAGGTTCTCCTTGAGTCGGCGATCGAAGATCCGGTCGACGTCGTGCGGGTTGGCAACTGCGCCCTGGAACATCGCGCCAGCCGATACACGCCGGACGGCATTGAGGCTGGTGTGCAAGTAGATCTCGGTTGTGGCCAGACTCGCATGGCCGAGGAACTCCTGGACAGCTCGGAGATCTCCGGTCGCTTCGAACGCCGCCGTCGCGCCCGCGTGCCGCAGCGCGTGCGGGTTGTATCCGGTGCGGGTCGAGATCTTCCGGCCGACTGTCGAAATGTGCTGGTAGCCGCCGAACCGCCCGGGCAGGTAGTAGCCGCGGCCGATCTTGGCTTCCATCTTCAAGACCACCGGCATCCAGTCATCGTTGATCGGGATGTTGCGCTCCTTCTCACCCTTGCCTTTGACCACAAATAGGTCCCCACGGCGCATACGCGAGTGCAGCGACGCGATCTCGGACAGCCGTAGGCATCCCATGCGGCCGGCGAGGATCATGTGCTGTTCCTCGAGCGGCGCTGCGAGCAGAGAATACTGCAGCACGTCATCCGCCGCGAGGCGGGGGACCGCTCGAGGCGCGCGAATCGACTCGAGCTCTAACGACGGATCGACCGCGACCAGGTGCTCTTTGGCTACCCAGCGGTAGAACGATCGCCAAGCTGACACGTAGGTTTGCCGGCTGCTAGCGCCGAGCGTGGTGCGCCTCGCGGCGAGAAAGTTCTTGAGGTCCGCGGTCGTCACGGCCAGCAGGTCCGGATGGCTGCGGCCGAAGTACTCGAGCCGGTGCGAGTAGAGATCGACAGTTCCGACCCCCAACCCAAGCGCGAGAAGGTGGTTTCGGTAGTTCTTCATCATCATTGTGGACGTCCCCCCGGACTCAACCCGACCCCAGTGCCGGGATGCCACCGTAGACACATCTGTCGACCGTGGTGCGGGAAAGGGCAGAATATTGTTCACAACCGAGTTGACGTTCCGGCGTGTTGAGGGGGAGTTGTTGACGATGCCCACAGTCGACCCGCCTAATCCTGCGAAACGGGGGTGCCGGCTACCAGGATGAACGTGCCGTCCATGTACGACGTGTCGATGCCGCGGAAATGATCCTCGACCTTGACCAGGACTTCCTTGTGTGCGTCGGCGCCCGTGAGCACGAGATCCGTGAACACCGCCGCCAGCTGCGCGATCGTCATGAGCGTGCGCCGATCATCGACACGAGCGCATTGCGCTCGCGGATCTCCGGGGTCACTGCGGCCTTGGTGCGCCGCTTGCGCGCCGCGCCCAGGTCGATGAGTTCACCCTGCTCCTGGGCGGCAAACTCAGAATGCGTAGGTTCTTGGTTCGAGTCCAAGTCGGGGAGCGAAGCCCCCAGCCCTCCACGGCTGGGGGCTTTTTGCATCGCTGTGGTCAGAGCTGCGGCCCGAGGGCGACTTCTCCGGGCACGGCGCCGTCGGGCCGGGGCTCCTTGAGTTCTATGAAGTAGGCGCGGGTGGGTGTCGTGCCGATGTTGTGGCCGGAGTGCTCCTGAGCCGCCAGCCAGGTCACGGTGCCCGCCGGAATCTGCACCTCGCGCTCCTGGTCGCCCAGCACGAGCCGGCGGTGGATGTCGCTGACCGCAATCATCACGCTGTCGGGGTGCGAGTGCGGCGTGGTGCCGTCCCCGGGTTCGTCTG
>JBDUEC010000004.1:0-34667 GCA_040002655.1 Rhodoglobus sp.
CCTCGGTGATGAATGCCGATGGCACGGTGTCCTCGGGTGTCTGCCAGTCCATGTCTAGACAAGTATCGCGAAAAGCCGGAGGGCCGACGCGCATGTTACGCGTCGGCCCTCCGTGGTGCGTGGTGCTACGCCGAGGCGTTCGCCGCCGAGACCTTCTTCGCGGCGGCGAAGCCAGCCTCGAGGTCGGCCTTGAGGTCGTCGATGTTCTCGAGCCCGACCGAGAGGCGCACGAGTCCCGGCGTGACACCGGTCGTGAGCTGCTGTTCGGGGGTGAGCTGGGAGTGGGTGGTCGACGCCGGGTGGATGATCAGGCTGCGTACGTCGCCGATGTTGGCGAGGTGGCTGAACAGTTCAACGTTCTCCACGAGCGCCTTGCCGGCGTCCACGCCGCCCTTGAGCTCGAAGCTCACGACAGCGCCGACACCCTTGGGCGCGTACTTGTTCGCGGCCGCGTACCACGGGCTTGAGGGCAGGCCCGAGTAGTTCACCGAGGCGACATCGTCGTGGTTCTCAAGCCACTCGGCGATCTCCTGGGTGTTCTGCACGTGGCGCTCGATACGCAGCGACAGCGTCTCGAGGCCCTGGATGAGCGCGAACGAGCTGTCGGGGGACAGCGCGGCACCGGTGTCGCGCAGCAGCGTGACGCGTGCCTTGATCACGTAGGCAATGCCGTCGCCGAGAACCGTGGTGTAGCTCGCACCGTGGTACGACGGGTCGGGCTCGGTGAGGCCCGGGAACTTCTCGGCGTTCTTGGCCCACGGGAACTTGCCGCCATCCACGATCACGCCGGCGATCACGGTGCCGTGCCCGCCCAGGAACTTGGTGGCGGAGTGCACCACGATGTCGGCGCCGAACTCGAACGGACGGATCAGGTACGGGGTGGCGATTGTGTTGTCGACGATGAGGGGCAGGTCGTTCTTGTGTGCGACGCCCGCGACCTTCTCGATGTCGAGGATGTTGATCTTCGGGTTACCGATGGTCTCGGCGAAGAACAGCTTGGTGTTCGGACGCACTGCCGCTGCCCACTCGGCCTCGTCATCCTGGTCCTCCACGAACGTGACCTCGATGCCGAGGCGCGCCAGCGTGTACTTGAACAGGTTGTAGGTTCCGCCGTAGATCGACGAAGAGGAGACGATGTGGTCGCCCGAGTTGGCGATGTTCAGCACCGCGTAGGTAATGGCCGACGAACCGGATGCCACCGCGAGCGCCGCCGTTCCGCCCTCGAGTGCTGCGACTCGCTGCTCCACGACATCCGTCGTCGGGTTCATGAGGCGGGTGTAGATGTTGCCGAACTCCGCGAGCGCGAACAGGTTCTGCGCGTGCGCGGTGCTGTTGAACACGTACGAGGTCGTCTTGTAGATCGGCGTCGCGCGGGCGTTGGTCGTGGGGTCTGCCTGCGCCCCAGAGTGGATCTGCTTGGTTTCGAACTTCCAGTCGCTCATCGTTCTCTCCTTGAAATCTTTGGTGGGCGGACGACTGCCCACTCGCAAGCGAGCCTAGGAACGGTGGACCGGTCGGGCAATGGGATGCGACACACGACGTAACGGGAGGGGAAACTCAGCGACGCGGGTTGCAATCGCGAGACTAGTCGTGCGAGAGTAGTCGCGTGTCCAGTATTCGCCTCTTCATTCTCGGCGCCCTCGCCGACGAGGGAGAGATGCATGGCCACCAGCTGCGTCAGTTGGCCGAGAAAGAACACATCGACATGTGGACCGACATCACGGTCGGCGCGCTCTACGGCGCCATTAAACGACTCGCGGCCGAGGGGCTCATCGCCGAGGAGCGCGTTGAGCGCGAGGGGGCGTACCCGGAGCGCCAGGTCTGGCGAATCACCCATGAGGGCCGCGTGGCACTCAGCACCTTGAGGCTCGGCGGACTGCACGAGATCGTCATCAAACCCGACCCGTTCGATCTCGCCATCTCGCGACCTGACCGCGACCGTATGGAGGAACTGCCGGCGCTCGTCGAGGCACGACTGTCGTCGCTGCGCGCCATGCTCATGGCAGAGCAGGCGCACACGACGTCGATCGCCAAGTACCTCACTCCGATGGAGTTTTTCGTAATGGAGCATCGCGCCGCCCGCATTCGGGCCGAGATTGCCTGGCACGAAGAGCTCGTCAACAGACTTCCCGCATTGATCGCCGAGGAACCGGCACGAAAGGACGACGACCATGACTGACAAGGAAACAGCCCCAGCCCAGCAGCGGGCGAACAAGGGACCGGTGTGGACACCCCCGGAGGGAGTCTCCGAGAAGCGGGCGTGGGCAGCGCTCGCGGTGCTGCTCGTCGGCCTGTTCATGTCCCTGCTCGACACCACCATCGTGAACGTCGCGCTTCCCACGATTCGCGACAGCATCAACGCGGACGAGTCCACGCTGGCCTGGATCATCTCGGGGTACGCACTCGCGTTCGGGCTCGTCCTCATCCCAGCCGGGCGCGTCGGTGACCGCATCGGTCACAAGTGGGTCTTCTTCGCGGGCCTCGCCCTGTTCACCGCGGCGAGCGTCTTCGCCGGGGTCGCGCAGGACTCGACCCAACTCATCGTGGCCCGAGTGCTGCAGGGCCTCGGCGGCGGTATCTTCTTCCCACCGGTGACCGCGTTCATCCAGCTGCTGTTCCCGCCGATGAAGCGTGGAAAGGCGTTCGCGATCCTGGGCGCGGTGCTGGGGGTGTCATCCGCTCTCGGTCCGGTGGTGGGTGGCTTGCTGATCCAGGCCTTCGGTGACGAGCACGGCTGGCGCTACATCTTCTTCGTCAACCTCCCGATCGGTGTACTCGGCCTGATTGCGGCCGCGATCGTGCTGCCGAAGCTTGTGCCCGGGGTCAAGTCGTCCATGGACTTCGTCGGCCTGCTGCTGCTGGCCGGGGCGCTCGTCGCTCTGCTCGTGCCTCTCATCCAGGGCCAGGAGCAGGGCTGGCCGCTCTGGACGTTCCTGTCGATCGCCGGTGGTGTCGTGCTGCTCGTCCTGTTCGCGATCTGGGAGCGGTTCCTGGCGGCACGCGGTTCTTCGCCGCTGGTGCCACCGCACCTGTTCTCGCACCCGTCATTCACCGGCGGCGTGATTCTTGCTCTGGTCTACTTCGCAGCGTTCACGAGCATCTTCTTCACCATCTCGCTGCTGTGGCAGGCCGGGCTCGGTCACACCGCGCTCGAGTCGGGCCTCGTGTCGATCCCCTTCGCCGTTGCCAACATCATCGGCGCCTCGCAGAGCGACCGTGTGGCGCAGAAGCTCGGTCGCGGTGTGCTCGTGCTCGGCGCGATCCTCGTTGCCGTGGGACTGATCGCACTCTGGCTCGTGTTCCTGCTGGTGCCGACCGGGGATCTCACCAACTGGATCCTGCTGGGTCCGCTCGCGATCGCCGGCCTGGGCAACGGGTTCTTCATCGCGCCCAACAGTCGCTTCATCGTGGCGACCGTGGACAACTCCGAGGCTGGCGCTGCAAGTGGCGTTATCGGCACCATGCAGCGCATCGGTAGCGCGATCGGCATCGCCGTCGTGTCCAGCGTGCTGTTCGGCGTTGCCAACCTCACCGCCCTGGGCGACGAGATCAAGACGAAGGTCGGCGAGGCCATGCAAGCGGGAACCTACGGCACCCCCGCAGAGGCCGCAGACGCGATCTCCAAGGCGGCGCTCGCTTCGCACTTCACCGAGGCCGCTACGGTCGCGATGTTCGTCAGCGCGATCTTCGCACTGGTCTCAGTGGCGCTGGTCTTCGTGCTGCCGAAGCGCGTCAACCTGCACTGAGCGGGTTTCGACCTCCCGACGTGAACCGGTCGGGTCGGCGCGGGAGCTCCGGCCCGGCTTGTTCTCGTCGTGCAGCGCAATGAACAGCCATTTCGGCTTCGGTTCGATCAGGGGCCGGAACAGCTTCACGACCCACGGGCTCGCGAGCACGATCGAGATCGCGATTCCCGCGAGGATCATGCTCAACAGCCAGGTGGCCGAGGAGTGTTCATCGGCCAGCACCCCGGTCTGGCGAATGGGGTAGAGAACGAAGCTGTGAAGCAGGTAGATGTACATGGTCGCCTGGCCGAAGGTGGTCATCCACGTGGTTCCGCGCGGAATGAGGGCGAACACGGCGGCGCTCAGCACCACCGCGAGCACGATGAACCCGAGGCGCACGAGCCCGGCCCACCACTCGTCGACCCCGATGCCGTGGTACGAGTCGTCGTAGAAGAACCAGTGCTGCAGGTTCATCGCGCGCCAGGACTCGATGTTCAACCCGACCACGGCGAGCCACGCGGCGAGCACGACGATGGCCGCCGCTCGTACCAGCCATTTCTGAGTGTCGACGCGGCGCCAGCGCTCGATCAGCCCCCACTGCCGCACCTTCCAGCCGAGCAGGAAGAACGGCAGGATTCCGATTGCCCGCGCCAACGAGAAGGTGTTGTCGATGTTGGTGAGGTAACCGACCCCGATCGAGAACCCGACCGCCCAGACCAGCGGCCAGCGGACCAGGACAAGGTACGGCAGCACCACCCGGAACAGGGCAAGTGCGAGCAGGAACCACAGTGTCCAATGCGGGGTGGTCGGATTGAGGCTCGATCCGCCCTCGACGAAGAACTGCACCACCGTCCAGATCGTCTGCATGATCACGTAGGGAAGCACGATGTCGGTGAGGATGCGCAGCATCCGCCTGGAGTCAGGCGGCGACGCCTTCGAGAAGTAACCGCTGATCATCGCGAAGGCCGGCATGTGGAAGGCGTAGATGAATAGGTAGACGGTGAGGGCGTTGTCGGAGTCGGCGGTGAGTCGCTGGATCGCGTGGCCGACCACCACGAGTGCCACGCACACGAAGCGGGCGTTGTCCCAGAACGGAACGCGCTTGTGTGCCCGGGCTTTCGCCGGCCGGGCTGGGGTGAGAGGAACCGCTGTCATCCCTTCCACCCTAACCGCGCTATTTTTTAGGGATGAGTTCTCGCCGCGTGGTTGTGACAGGTGCCAGTTCGGGTATAGGCGCGGCCAGCGTTCGGCTGTTCCGTGAACACGGCTGGGACGTGGTCGGGGTTGCCCGCCGCGCCGATCGCCTGGCCGCCCTCGCCGCGGAGACCGGCGCCGAGGTGTTCGTGGCCGACGTCACCAAGCAGGACGAGGTGGATGCCCTGCGCGACCACCTGCTCGCCCTCGGGCCTGTGCACGCGCTCGTCAACAACGCGGGTGGAGCCTTCGGCCTAGCCAGCGTCGAAGACAGTGATGTCGACGACTGGATCCGTATGTACGACGTGAACGTGATCGGGGTCAAGCGTGTGACGACGGCGCTGCTGCCCCTCCTGCGCGCGGCGGTTTCCGACGGCGGCAGTGCGGACATCCTCACAGTCACCTCGATCGCCGGGCACCTGGCCTACGAGGGCGGGGGAGGCTACATCGCAGCCAAGCACGCCGCGGCGTCGATGGTTGCGGTGCTGCGGCTTGAGCTCGCCGGTGAGCCGATCCGGGTGCTCGAGGTGGCGCCGGGCATGGTCAAGACCGACGAGTTCTCGCTGGTGCGCTTCGGCGGCGACCGGGCCAGGGCGGATGCGGTCTACGACAACGTGCCGAACCCGCTGTACGCCGAGGATGTCGCCGAGGCGATCGTGCACGCGATCGAGCTGCCGTTCTACGTGAACCTCGACCTCGTGACGATCAAGCCCGTCGCCCAGGCCGCGCCGCACAAGGTGATCAGGGGCGAGCTTCGACCTCGCTGAGTTCGTCGTCTTCCACGTCTGCGAAGGCCAGCTTCGGCACCAGGAACAGCAGCACCGCGGCCACCAGTGCGCCCACCCCGCAGATGATCCACACGGTCATGTAGCCGGAGAGGCTCGAGGCCGTGCTCGTCGCGACGCCGACCACGCCCATCGCGAGCACGATGCCGAAGATTGCGGAGGCGAAGGAGCCGCCGATCGTCTTCGTCGTGTTCGTGAGAGCTGCAGCGATGCCGGTCTGGCCCCGCGGCGCGGCCGCCGCAGCAGCCGCGGGCATGGCTCCGACCAGTGCTCCGGAGCCGATACCGGCGATGAACATGTTCATGAACACCTGCCAGGTCTCCAGATGGAACGGGATGAACAGCAGGTACCCCGCGGCGACGAAGAACGCCGCGATGATGAGTGCGATGCGCGGGCTCGTGCGTTTGGAGATCACCGGGAACAGCAGCGCACCACCGATCATCGAGATGAGATAGACCCCGATCAGGGTCGACCGGTCGCCGGAGTCCAGGCCGAGCCCGTAGCCGTTGGCCGGGTCGGTGCCCGCGTAGGCGCTGAGCGGCGCCTGTGCGCCGAGCAGGCTGATGCCGATGAGAAACGCGGTGAGCTGCACGGGCCACATGTTCGGCTGCCGCAACACTCGCAGGTCAATAGCCGGATCCTTCTGCTTCAGTTCAAACCGCGCGAACGGGATGAACACCGCGATGCCGGCGACGATCAGCAGGTAGACCCACCACGCCCCGAGCCCGTTGAGGCGCAGGAAGGTGAGCCCTGACGTGATGAGCAGCAGCCCGATGGTCAGGATGCTGAACCCGACAACATCGAGCGACCGGCCCGGAAGCGGCGTCGACTCCGGCACCCCGAACAGGATCGCGAAGAACACGAGTGTCACGGCGATCGCCGGGATCATGAGGGTCACGGGAACGTTCTCGCCGGTCCAGCCGAACACCCGCCCGCCGAGCAGCGCACCGATGATGGCGCCAGCCTCGAGCGCCACAACCAGGAAGCCCGCTGCGCGGCGGGTCTGCGAAGCACCCTTGCCGGTACGCCGGCCACGGTCGAAGATCAGGGCCACCTCGAGCGGGAGCCACACGACGTAGAAGCCCTGCAGCGCCCAGGCGATGAGGAAGGTCGTGAAGTTGTCAGCGAGCACGAGCGCCCAGCTGGAGAGCGCGGTGAGCACGGTGGAGATCAGCAGGATCCGCTTGTGGCCGTACATGTCCCCGAGCTTGGCGAGGATCGGCACGACCAGTGCGGAGAGCAGCAACTGGGCGGCCTCGAACCAGTTGAAGTCGGCATCCTTGATGTTCAGGTACTTCACGAGGTCGCTGATGAGTGGAACGTAGTAGCCCTGCAGGATCCCGCTGACGATTTCGACGAGGAACAGGTAGCCGATGAGGCCGAACGTGATGGCGCCGGCCTTGCCGCGCACGAGGGATGCCATGAACGGAGCGTACTGCCCGCCCGCCCGCCGCAACATGCCCGCAACGAGGGGTGGTTATCGTGTCGCCATGACTGAATCCCCGACCGATGAACGTGAAGTGCTCGGCTGGCTCGAATTCGGAAGCGCGAGTCGGGATCTTGCCCACGAGGTGGTTGCCAGTGGCTACTCGACAGACGTGGTGGTCGCCATCGCTCGGGGCGGACTGCTGCTTGCGGGCAGCATCGCCTATGCGCTCGGCGTGAAGAGCTGCGGCGCGCTCAACGTCGAGTTCTACACCGGGGTTGGGCAGCGACTGCCTGACCCCGTTCTGCTGCCGCCGATGCTCGACGAGCAGTCGCTTGCTGGCAAGCGCGTGCTGCTCGTCGACGACGTCTCCGACTCCGGACGCACCCTGGCGATGGTGGTGCAGCTGCTTGAGGCGACCGGCGCGGAGGTGCGTACCGTGGTGTTGTACACGAAACCGGGCACCGTTCACGAGCCGCACTACACGTGGCGCAGGACCGACCGGTGGATCACTTTCCCCTGGTCGGCCCTGCCACCTGTCACCGAGGACGCCTAGGCGGCAACGGCGTCCGATTCCTCCAGTTCGCGCTCTGCCGCAGCCGCGCGTCCCTGCGCGGCACTCGGCAGGAACAGGCTGGCGATCGCCGCGAGAACGAAGCCGCCGACCGGTACCCAGGTGGCCAGCACCAGGCCCTCGCGCATGACGGATGTCGTGAAGCTCGTTCCGATCACCCCGAAGAATACGACCCCGACGACCGCGATTCCGAGGGCGCTGCCGACCTGCTGGAACGTGCTGTAGACGCCGGACGCGCTGCCGGCATCCGACACCGGGATCTCGGCGAGAGCAAGGTCGACGAGCGGCACGACCAGGAGCCCCAGGCCGATTCCGCCGACCCCCATCGGTAGTAGCAGCTGGATGCCCTGCAGGCTGTCCCCTGCGGCGATCACGATCGCGATGGTCCAGAGCAGAGCGCCGGCCTGCACGAGCGCGCCGATCGCCACGAGGCCCTTGCCGAGCTTCGCGCCGAGCGGCACGGCGACACCCACGCCGACCAGGGCGCCGATGCTGTACGGCAGCATCGCGAGCCCTGAGTCCAACGCGGTGAAGTGCAGTCCCACCTGCAGGTAGATGATCGCGATGAGGAAGAACGAGCCGACTCCGGCCTGAAAGGCGGCCTGGGTGATGACGCCCGCGCTGAATCCGCGCTTGCGGAACAGCACGGTCGGAACCAGGGGCGAGCCGCCGCGTTCGAGAGTGCGTCGCTGCAGCCGCACGAAGATGGCGAACAGCACGAGTGCGAGAAGCAGCAGAGCCCAGATCCAGAGCGGCCAGCCGAGCTGCCTGCCCTCTACGAGCGGAAAGACGACGAGCAGCACGCCCAGGGTGGCCAGGACGACCCCAGGCACGTCGAGCCGCAGCGGATGCGCCGACTTCGACTCGGGGATGACCACCACTGCCGCGATCACGAGCGCGATTCCCACCGGAACGTTCACCAGGAAGATGCTGCGCCACTCGAGGCCCCACAGGTTGCCGTTGATGAGCACGCCGCCGAGCAGGGGAGCGACGACGGCCGCGAGCCCGCTGATGCCGCCGGTGAGGCCGAAGATCGGCGCTCGTTCCTTCGGGGCGAACATGGCCTGCACGATCGACAGCACCTGCGGCACCATGACCCCGGCGAACGCGCCCTGGATGATGCGGGACGCGACGAGAATGTCTCCGGTGGCCGCCGTCGATGAGACCAGGGAGGCGATAGTGAATCCGGTGACTCCAATGATGAAGATCCGCTTGCGCCCGAAGATGTCGCCGAGACGCCCGCTCGTGATGAGCATGGCCGCGAAGGCGAGGGTGTATCCGGCGATGATCCACTCGAGCTGGGCGCTGCTGGCGCCGAGATCGGACTGGATGGAGGGCAGTGCGACGGTCACGATGGTCGCGTCGAGGAGATCCATGAACGAGGCGAACAGCAGGATGCCGACCGCCCAATATCTGGTGCGCATCTGGGTGTTTCCTTTCGATGAGATGCTCGCGCCGTAGGCTGGCGAAGAGCAGGTGGTAAGCGATCCCGAACTGGGATATTATTGATGTGGGAAGTTCCCATATCGGGAACAATAGCAGGAGGTGCCGATCGTGTCCAGCAGGGATGAACTGTCCCAGCGTTTGCAGCGCGCCATCCGCTACCTGATCGCCTTCAGCATCATTTCCAACGAGCAGATCGCGCGGGATGTCGGGCTGAATTCGATCGACCAGCAGGCGATGGGGCTCATTGAGCTCGTCGGGCGACCGATGACGGCCGGCGAACTTGCTGCCCTGGCCAAGATCCCGACCAGCACGGTCACGCGCGTGATCGATCGCCTGGTGGCCGCCGGTTACGTCGATCGCACGGCCGACCCGAGCGACCGGCGCAAGGTGCTCGTCGAGATCAACCGCGCCAAACAGCAGAGCCTCTGGAAGTACTACCGGCAGTACGCCGACGACATGGAGCATGCCAATGCCCAGTTCACGGTGACCGAGCTCGAGACAATCGCGCGTTACCTCGAGCTCATGCGGCCGGCCGAGGAGCAGCAGGGGCTGTGACCCCGAAACCGCTCGCCGAACTCGTGGACGCCGGGTGGGCGGCAGCGCTCGAACCCGTTGCCGGCCAGATTGCCGCGATGGGTGACTTTCTCCGCGCCGAGACCGCATCCGGGCGCGGCTACCTGCCGGCGGGCGACCGTGTGCTCCGGGCGTTCACCTACCCGTTCGAAGATGTGCGCGTGCTCATCGTGGGCCAGGACCCGTACCCGACGCCCGGGCATCCGATCGGCCTGTCGTTCGCGGTCGAGCGCGACGTGCGGCCGGTGCCGCGGAGCCTGCAGAACATCTACCGCGAACTGCGGGATGACTTAGGGCTCCAGCCGCCGGAGCACGGGGACCTGACCGCGTGGGCCTCGCACGGGGTCATGCTGCTCAACCGGGTGCTGACCGTGCGGCCAGGTGAGGCGGCCTCGCACCGGGGCAAGGGTTGGGAGGCGGTCACCGAGGCCGCCATTCGCGCGCTGGTAGCGCGTGGCACGCCGCTGGTCGCCATCCTCTGGGGTCGGGATGCCGCGTCTCTCGCGCCGATGCTGGGTGCCGTGCCGACCGTTGTCTCCGCGCACCCCAGCCCGCTTTCGGCCAGCGGCGGATTCTTCGGCTCGAAGCCCTTCAGTCGAGCGAACGCACTTCTGCAGAATCAGGGCGCAGCACCGGTCGACTGGCGACTCGATTAGTGTTAGACATGTTCTATGCGAACTAGAACTACCATCGAGATCGACTCCCTGTCGAAATCGTTCGGCACCGTGCACGCAGTGTCTGACCTCAGCTTCACCGTAGAGCCGGGCCAGGTGACCGGGTTCCTCGGCCCCAACGGCGCGGGCAAGACGACGACGTTGCGAACCCTGCTCGGACTTGTCACGCCCACGAGCGGTTCCGCCACGTTCGGCGGCCTGGCCTATCGCGATCTCGAACGACCGCTCGCGACCGTCGGCACTGCTCTTGAGGCGTCGAGTTTTCACCCCGGGCGCTCCGCCCGCAACCACCTGCGTGTCTACGCGACCGCCGCCGGCATCGAGCGGCCGCGGGTGCAGGCAGTTCTTGACCAGGTGGGACTCGCCGAGTACGCGGACCGCAGGGTGGGCGGCTACTCGCTCGGGATGCGCCAGCGCCTCGGTCTCGCATTCGCCCTGCTGGGGGACCCATCCGTACTCGTGCTCGACGAGCCCGTGAACGGGCTGGACCCGGAGGGCATCCGCTGGATCCGTGGCCTGTTACGTGAGCTCGCAGCAGAGGGGCGTACCGTGCTCATCTCGAGCCACCTCCTGAGTGAAGTGCAGCAGAGTGTCGACCAGGTCGTCATCATCTCGCGCGGGCGTTTCGTCTACGAGGGCACGCTGGTCGGGCTCGAGGCGACCTCGGGCGTGCTCGTGGACGCGCCGGATCGCGCAGCGTTGCGCGAGGCCCTCCGAGTGGCAGGAGTCGCCGCGGAGGCGACACCAGACGGTCTCCTGGCAAAGGGAGTCGCAGCATCCGCGATTGGCGCGATCGCATTGGCGGCCGGGGTTCCGCTGAGTCTGCTCACGGCCGAACAGGCCGGACTCGAGGAGGTATTCCTCGAACTCGTGGGATCCGACGAAGCGCCAGCGACCGAAGGGGGAGCGCAGTGATCAACGCGATTCGCGCGGAGTTTGCCAAACTCCTGACCGTGCGCCTTTGGTGGGTGCTGCTCCTCGTGATGTTCGGGTACATCGGTTTTGTGTCTGGCCTGCTGGCGGGCTTGTTCGGCGCGCTGGGCGACCAGCTCTCCGCGCAGCAGGGCTCCCCGCAGATTGCGGATGCCCAGCTTCCGCCGCTCGTGTACAGCACGGCGACCTCGATCGGCTATGTCTTCCCGCTCATCCTCGGCGCCCTCGCCACCACGGCGGAGTTCCGCTACCAGACCCTCACTCCGACCTTCCTCGCGACGCCGCGGCGCGGCGCCGTGCTGGTCGCAAAGCTCGGCGTGCTCTTCGTTGCGGGCGCGATGTACGGCGTGGTGGCGCTAGTCGGATCGATCGGGATCGGCGCCCCGCTGCTCGGCCTCACTGGTCACGATGCCGCCCTCGGCGATTCCGCAACATGGTCCCTCGCCGCGCGGGTCGTACTGGCCATGGCCCTGTGGGCCGTGATCGGGGCTGGGGTCGGCTCGCTCATCACCAACCAGGTCGCCGCGATCGTCGTCGTAATCGCGTTCGCGCAGTTCGTCGAACCACTGCTGCGGCTCGGCACCTCGATCTGGGACTGGACGGCGCAGGTGGGAAAGTTCCTGCCGGGCGCCGCGAGCGACGCCCTCGTCGGTGCCAGCGTGTTCACGATGCTCGGTACCGGCACCTCCCAGGTGCAGGTGCTGGAGTGGTGGCAGGGCGGACTGGTGCTCGCCGGCATCGCGGCGATCGTCGCCGCGCTCGGCTACCTCACCAGCTGGCGGCACGACGTCACCTGACCGGCGGGCGTAGGATCGCGACAACGGTCGGGCTCGACGAGAGGGTTGTGCAGTGCTCGAAGAGGAATACCAGCCGCGCCGCAAGCTGCCGCCGCACCTCGCGCCGGCACCCGAGCCCGAGACGCCGTTCGAGTTCACGATTCGTGAGGCGGTCGAGGCCGACCTCCCGCACGTGAGGGAGATCTACAACCACTACGTCATGAACTCGACGGTGACCTTCGACGAGAAGCCGATGACGCTCGCTGCTCTGCGGCGCAAGTTCTCGCACGTGCGGCAGCTCGGGCAGCCCTTCATCGTGGCCGAGAATCCGGCCGGCCAACTGCTCGGCTATGCCTACGTGTACCCGTGGAAGGAGAAGGCCGCGTATCGATTCACGGTCGAGAACTCCATCTATCTCGGGCCGGCATCAACGGGCAAGGGTCTCGGCAAGGTGCTGCTCGGCGAGCTCATCACGCGGTCGAAGGCGGCCGGCGTGAAGGAGATCATCGCGGTCATCGCCGACAAGGGGGCGGATGCCTCCATCGCCATGCACGAGAGCTTCGGGTTCAAGGAGATCGGTCGCATGGGCAAGGTGGGGTTCAAGTTCGGACGCTGGCTCGGCACCGTGCTCATGCAGAAGTCGTTGAAGTAGCGCCAAGCTCGAGCAGCACTACTCCCGCCACCACGAGGCCCATTCCGATCACCTGGGTCCAGGTGAGCATCTCGTGGAAGACCACCCAGCTGATGATCGCAACCAACACCACGCCCACGCCGGCCCAGATCGCGTAGGCGATGCCGAGCGGTACCCCCTTCTGCAGGGTCTGCGCGAGCATCACGAACGCGAAGATGTAGCCGACCGCGACGATCGGGTACGCCCACCAGACCGCGCGCTCGCCGCTGGTGAGCTTGAGGAAGGTGGTGGCGATGACCTCGCCGACGATCGCGAACGCGAGGAACAGGTAGCCCATGGGGCGATGCTACTTTGGCGGGACTTCGCTGTCGCCCACGCCCCTCCGTTCTTAGGCTCGAGTCATGACAGATACCGTGAAAGCCCTCCGCCTGGTCGTGGAGACCGACGACTACGACGCCGCACTCGCCTTCTACCGTGATGTGCTCGGCCTGCCCGAGCAGGAGTCCTACTCGGGCGACGGGGGAGCGCGGGTCGCGATCCTGTCGGTGCCGGCGGCAACCCTGGAGATCGCCAATCGCGAGCAGGTGCGGATGATCGATGCCGTCGAAGTCGGACGCGACGTCTCGAGGCGGTCGACCCTGAGCATCCGCGTGGCCTTCGAAGTCGCGGATGCCGCCGCGGTCACGGACACACTGGAGGCGGCGGGAGCCGAGGTGATCGCGCCGCCGATCGAGACTCCGTGGCGCTCGCTCAACGCGCGGCTCGAGGCGCCCGGCGGCCTGCAGATCACCACCTACCAGGAGCTCGACTAGCGAGTGTCGGCGGCGTGCGGCATCGTGTGAGGCGGCCGGATACCTGTTCACACACGTCGACTGCGAGACCTCATGCACACTGATCCGCCCATCATCATCGAACTCCGCACCGGGCTGTGGATGGTCAAGACCCAGGGCGAGGGGCATGCCGTTGGCGTGATCCGCGGCTACCTCCAGGCCATCGAGGTGAAGGGCGAGCCGCGCTTTCTCGCACGCCTGCCGCACCTCAATCCGACCCAGGGGCTGCGCATCGGCGAGTACTGGGAGTGGCAGCGCGCGATCGACGCGATTCTGGCCGAGCGGCCACGGCGGCTGATGCCCGACCCGTTCGGCGACGAGCACTACTCCAGTCGAGAGGAGCGCGAGGGTCGGCTGGAGACGGCCAGACAGCGTCGCAGGTTCGCGGGGCGTTTCAGTGACTAGTCGGCCAGGTAGACGCTGAGGGCGACCTCATTGCTGATGGTCAGCACGGTGTCGTACGCGCTGTCGCCGCCCTGCGCACTGATGAGCGAGATCCAGGAGTCCGTGCGCAGCACGTTGAGGATGGCCGGCTCGGTGTTCTCGTCGCCGAACTGGCCGTAGAGGGTGAGTTCGCCGTCGATCTTCTCGTTGAGGCCCTGCCCCACCAGGCTCGCCACAACCACGGCGCGGCTGCTGGTGTACAGCGGGGCGACCGAGATTGTGAGGCTGCTCACGTTGCTCTCGTCGTCGCCCCAGATGCAGGTGATGCCGCCGGCCTGCTGCTCGGGGCTCGGGTCGGCCGTGTAGTGGTTGCCGAACTTGCCCTCGGGGCCGCCGAGTAGCGTGAGGCCCTGCTGCGCGAACGCGTCCAACCGGGATGCCGGGAGAGCCTCGGCGCAGGTCTTCGGTTGGGTGAAGTGTGCCGGCCGGGCGGTGGGGGTGGCCGACGCTGAGGGAGTCGGGCTGGCGGTGGGCTTCGGGGACCCGGCCCCGGCATCCGCTTCGGGTGCGCAGCCCGCCAGCAACACGACCGCGAGTGCACAGGTGAGGATCGCCTGAGTGCGCATCGTCATTCCCTTCTCGCCTGTCGAAAACCTATCCCCACCCTACTGAGCCGCATCCACGTGGCTTCGCCGTGCGGCTGACTGCTCAGCGGAGCCCACGGGTGCCCGGCCAGCTGGCCGGGCATCCGCTACTGGGTGTCAGGCCGCGCGGGGTGTCGCCCTGCGCAGCACGAAGAAACCGGTGATCGCCGCGATCGCCGTGAGCACGAGGCTCCAGGCGAAGGAGCCGAGCAGGCCGGCGCCGGCGAAGAAGTTGCCGATCACCGCCCAGCTACTGGTGAAGGTGAGCAGCGCGGCAGCGCCAATCAGGATCACCCCGAGCACGATGAAGAAGGCTGTGACTCCGGTCGCCTTCCAGCGCACCCAGACGGTGGCGATGGCCGCTCCCACGAAGAAGAAGAACAGGAAGGTGACGAAGAAGACGAACAGGCGCTGCATCCAGTTGTCCCCGAAGTACACCGGGGTGAACATCTGGCCACCAAAGCCCCACCCGTGGGTCAGTTCCTCGATCAACGAGAGGATCGTGAGCCCGATGCTGTACATCGCAGCGAGGAGCACGAAAGCCAGTGAGCTGCCCAGGTAGTAGTCACGACGGGTGACCCCGTAGCCCTGTGCGAACGGGAAGGTGATGCTGATGGCCTGGATCGCCACGACCATCATGTACACGAAGATGTAGTTGATTCCCCCGCTGTACTGCAGGCCGTCAGCGGCATCAGCGCGGTCCGCGTCACTCGGCAGGTTGGCGAAGATGATCCACCAGACCGCCAGGCTTGCGACGAAGATGATGCCGAGGATCATCCATGGCAGCACGATCGTCGTCCAGGGGTTGGTGAAGTGCAGGCGCACCACGTTCAGGATGCGCTGGAGCGGCGTGGCCGGAGCGTGGCCGGCGACAGTTGTGGTGGTCATGCTGAGACCTCGAATTCCTTCTCACTCGTGTTGGTCCTGCGGATGATGAGCTGCTGCAGCGAGACCGGTGTCAGTTCCAGCCCCGCTGCGATTGCCGCGGAGCGTTCCTTCTGGTCGAGGCCGGCGATCGTGACGGATGCGAGCCCGCCGATGCCGTCGCGGTGGAGCACCTGGCGACCACCGACGAACGCGTCGACCGCAGCGGATGTGCCCACGACCGTGGTCGCGCTGCCGCGCAGGGTCTCCGCGTCCTCGTCGATGATGATGCGGCCCTGGTCGATCACGAGAACGTGCTCGAGCAGGTTGCTCACCTCGTCGATCAGGTGGGTGGAGAGGATCACCGTGCGGGGATGCTCGGCGTAGTCCTCGAGAAGGCGATCGTAGAAGATCGACCTGGCCACGGCATCCAGCCCGAGGTATGGCTCATCGAAGAAGGTGAGCGGCGCCCGTGAAGCGAGCCCCACGATCACGCCGATGGACGAGACCTGCCCGCGCGAGAGCTTCTTGATGCGCCGGTCCAGCGGCAGCCGGAAGTCCTCGATGAGGCGCTCGGCGAACTCCGCGTCCCAGTTGGCGAAGAACCACGGCGCGCTCCTGAAGACGTGCTTGGCCCTGAAGTCCTCCGGGTAGCGCTGGCTCTCCTTGATGAAGGAGATGTTCTGCAGCACCTTCGCGTTCTCCACCGGCGACTGCCCGAAGACCTCGATTGAGCCGGAGGTGGCGAAATCCTGCCCGGTGAGCAGCTGCATGAGCGTGGTCTTGCCCGCGCCGTTGCGACCGAGCAGTCCGTAGATCTTGTTCTCGGCCACGCTGAAGGTGACATCATCCACGGCTTGAACAGAACCGAACCTCTTGGTGAGGCCGGATACCTCGACCACGTTGGTCATTTCTTCCCCTCTTCCCGAATCATCTCGGCGAGCTGCGTGGAGGAGATACCGAGCTTGCCGGCCTCCTGCAGCAGCGGTCGCACGAACTCCGACTGGAACTGGTCCCGTCGCTTGGTCACGAGCTGGGCTTGGGCGCCCTCGGCTACGAACATGCCGATCCCTCTCTTCTTGTAGAGGATCCCCTCGTCGACGAGGCGGCTCACGCCTTTGAGTGCGGTCGCCGGATTGATCCGGTAGAACGCCGCGAACTCGTTCGTCGAGGGAACCTGGGTCTCCTCCGCCATCTGGCCGGAGATGATGTCGTTCTCGATCTGCTCAGTGATCTGCACAAAGATCGGTCGTGATTCATCCACGTTCGGAAACCCTCCTTCCGGTAGGTCGCCCACTGGTTAGTGGGTTAGTTGGTTGTGTAACTAACCAACCACGTCGCGTAAGGCGTGTCAAGTCCTAGGCTCAAATGGTGTTCGAACTCCACCACCTGACCGCGAGCGAGCAGCTCGACTGGCTGCGCCGCGGCGAAGTCAGCCCGTTGGAACTCGCTGAGCACTACCTCTCGCGCATCGAACGGCTGAACGACTCACTCGGCGCGTTCACGACCGTGACAGCGGATGCCGCCCGCACCCGCGCGGCGTCGCTCGGGTCGTCCGCTCCCGGTGCCGCCGCACTGTGGGGTCTGCCGCTCGGCGACAAGGACCTGGTCGCCCGCGCCGGGGTGCGCACCACCTACGGGTCGAGGCTCTTCGCCGACCACGTGCCCGAGGTCTCTGACGAGCTCGCAGTCGTTCTCGATGCGGCCGGCGCAGTGAGCCTCGGCAAGACGAACGCGCCCGAGTTCGGCCTGCCCTCGTACACCGAGTCGCTCGTAGCGCCGCCGGCACGCAACCCGTGGAATTCGACGCTCGGCGCCGGTGGCAGCAGCGGGGGAGCCGCCGTGGCGGTGTCCGCTGGCCTGTTGCCCGTGGCGCCCGGCTCCGACGGGGGCGGATCGGTGCGCATACCGGCGGCCGCGACCGGGCTCGTGGGGCTCAAGCCGGCGCGCGGGCGCGTGGCATCCGCTTCGGGGTTCACGACGCTCGGCGGGCTGGTCACGGCCGGGCCGCTCGCCCGCACGGTTGCCGACGCGGCCCTGCTGCTCGATGCGATCACGGGTGCCCCGGCGTGGGCGACCCGGCCTCCCAGTTGGGATGGTGGGGCATTCCTCAATGCCGCCGTGCGCGGCGAGGGTCGATTCCAGCTCGGCGTGATGACTTCCTCGCCGTGGGACAGCGCCTACGAGATCACGATCTCTCCGGAGGCACGCACGGCGCTCGACCTGGGCCTGGCGGAACTCGCGGCCCTCGGGCACGGCATCGAGGAGCTCGCGCTCGAGGAGCAGGACGGGTACGGCCCCGCGTTCCGCACGATCTGGCAGGCCGGGGCCGCCACGATCAAGGCGGACGGCGACGAACTGGAGAAGCTCGAACCACTCACCCACTGGCTGGTCGCGCGTGGGCGGGAGGTCGGAGCACGGGAGCTGGGGGCTGCACTGCGCGAGCTCGCCCTGTTCGAGCGGAGCGTTATCCGCCAGTTCGCCGGCTTCGATGCGGTCGTGACCCCCGCACTGGCCATGACGCCGCGCCCGGTCGGCTGGTACGACCAGCAGGATGCGGAGCGCAACTTCGAGCAGCAGGTGCAGTACACGCCGTGGACCAGCTTCGTGAACGTGAGCGGACTGCCCGCCATCACGCTGCCGGTGGCGCAGACCGCGGATGGGCTGCCGATGGGCATCCAGCTGATCGGTCGGCCCGGTCGCGAGGACGTGCTGCTCGCGATCGGCGCACAGCTGGAGCGGCGCCTCGGCTGGCAGCGGCGGCATCCGCCAGCCTGGAGTGCCTAGAGGCCCACGAGTTCCGCCGATTTCTCCCACAGCTCCGCGGCCAGGGCGTCGTCGCGGCCCTGGGCGCGCTGCGGAGCCTGCAGCGCCAGCCCGTCGAAGTAGCTGCCGGCCGGCGCACCGACGTCGGCGGCAGTCGCCAGGTGCACGAGCGGCGTCGCACCGCGCTCGGCCGAGATGGCCAGCCGACCGCCGGTCACGACGTTGCCGAACTTCACCAACGGGGATTCGACGCCGAACGAGGTGGCCACGTAGCCCGGGTGGAATGAGAACGCCTCGAGGCTGGAGCGCCGGGCCAGCTCACGGATGAACAGGATGGTTTCCAGCTTGCTGGTGCCGTAGGCGCGCCAGCCGCCGAGCCACGGGCGCTTCTGCCAGTCCAGGTCGTCGAGTCGCACGGACCCTGCCCGATGCGCCACGCTCGACGTCGAGATCACCCGCGCCCCGCTCGCCTCCAGCCGCTCGCGCAGCAGGGCGGTCAGCAGGAAGGGCGCGAGGTGGTTGTGCTGGAAGATGCGCTCGTGGCCGTCCACCGTGAGTGCGCGCTCGTGCACCAGCCCGCCCGCGTTGTTGGCCAGCACATCGATCGTGGGGTACGTCGCGAGAAGGGCCGCCGCGAGCGCCCGAACGTCGTCCAGCCGGTCGTAGTCCGCGAGGAACGGCCTGCCGCCGATGCGCTCAGCCACCGCCTTCGTACGCTCGGGATTGCGACCGACGACCGCGACATCCCAGCCCTGCTCGGCCAGGCGACCGGCCGCGTTCGCCCCGATCCCCGAACTCGCGCCGGTGATCACGATGGTCTTGGTCGTCACGCGTACCCACCCTTTTCGAGGCCGGCCTCGACCTCGAAACGGTTGGTGCGAGCCACTTGGCCCGCCGCCACGTAGAGCACGATGAAGGCCAGCCCGTACCTCTTCCACTGGGCGCGGTGCACGGCCTCGTGCTCCAGCACCTGCTCAGCCACGTTCTCGTGGGTGAAGTAGACGGCACCCACGGTCGTTCCGCCGCGGCCGAACGCCCAGGCCGGCATGTGCGGTGCGACGATCACGCCGCCCTGGCGGTACAGCCGGAACCTGCTCAGGATGCCGCCCCAGACGATGCCCGAGAACGTCGCGAACCAGTAGCCGGGCCTGGCGACCGCCGGCCAGAGCAGGAAGCGGCGGAGGCCCGGCACGCGCTTCGCGGCACGCACGAGCTTCTGGGCGCCGCTGTCTGCGCGCCCGCGCGGGGCGGGGAACTCAGAGGCCATACCCCGCAGAATACAGTGGCAATGTGACCGGTGAGATTCGGCGTGTGGCCATGGTGTCGATGCACACCTCGCCCACCGCGCCCCCCGGAATAGCGGATGCCGGCGGCATGAACGTTGCCATGCTCGCGACCGCCCGCGAGCTCGCGCTGCGCGGCGTCGAGGTCGATCTCATCACCCGTGCGACCCGGGCTCCCACCACCACGCAACTGGGGCCGGGGGTCACGCTTCACGAGCTGCCGGCTGGCCCGTCCGGCGAGCTGAGCAAAGACGAGTTGCCCGACGTTGCCGACGGGTTCGGGGAGGCCGTGGCGCGCCTGGCCGGACGGGACTCGGTGCCGTACGACGTCATCCACGCGCACTACTGGCTGAGCGGGATCGCGACCCTCCCGGTGGCGCTCGAACTGGGCATCCCGTTCGTGCAGGCCTTCCACACGCTCGGTGCGATGAAGAACGCGGCAACCGGGGATGCGGCCGAGCCGGAACGACGGGTGCGCAGCGAGATGTTCCTGGCCAACCAGGCGGACGCCGTGATCGCCGGGTCGTCGGCCGAGGCCGCCTCGCTCATCGACCTCGTGCGTGCCCCCGCCGAGCGGGTCTGGGTGATCCCGCCGGGTGTCGACCTTGAGCTGTTCGCGCCGGGTCGCGCTAGGTGGGTCACCGACGGCCGCCCGATCGTCGCGATGGTCGGTCGGGTGCAGCCACTCAAGGGGCAGGACCTCGCCATCCGCGCGGTGGCGGCGCTCGGCCGGGATGTCCAGCTGGTGATCGCGGGGGAGGCGACACCCGGCGACGAGGAGTATGCCGCCTCGCTTCGGCGGATGGGCGGCGACGTGCGCTTCGTGGGCGCGCTCGACCGGGAGGCGCTCGCCGGGCTTCTCGCCGCGGCATCCGTCACCCTGGTTCCTTCACACTCGGAGACCTTTGGGCTGGTGGCCCTGGAGTCGGCCGCGAGCGGCACGCCAGTCGTGGCCTCGCGGGTTGCGGGCCTGGTCGAGTCGGTGGCAGAGGGGGAGTCCGGGGTGCTGGTCGAC
The DNA here is from genome assembly GCA_040002655.1 of Rhodoglobus sp. Classification (GTDB taxonomy): domain Bacteria; phylum Actinomycetota; class Actinomycetes; order Actinomycetales; family Microbacteriaceae; genus Rhodoglobus. The sequence continues at coordinate 20,524 of JBDUEC010000004.1, forward strand.
TCCCGTGAGCCGGAGGACTGGGCGCGCGCGATTGCGGGCGTGCTCGACGAACCGGGCCGCTACGCCGCGAGCGCCCGCGAGCACGCCGAGAGGTTCTCGTGGGCCACGGCGGCCGCAAGCCTGCTCGGCGTCTATGCCAGTCTTCTGCGGCGTCGTCCCTAGCCGGGCGAGCCTGGGCCGCCGCTAGTTCGTCAGCGCTGACTCCCGGCCGTACTCCTCGAGCAACCGCAGCCAGATCTCGTTGATCGTCGGGTAGGCGGGCACCGCGTGCCACAGCCGATGGATCGGCACCTCACCCACGATCGCCACCGTCGCGGCCTGGATGAGTTCGCTCACGTCCTGTCCCACGAATGTGACCCCGAGCACCACCTTGCGCTTCTCGTCGACGACCATGCGGGCCATGCCCTCGTAGTCGTCGGCCTGGATGCTCGCGCCCGCGACCCAGCCGATGTTGTAGTCGACCAGCCGAATGTCGTACCCGGCTTTCTTCGCGGCCTCGGACGTGAGGCCGGCGGATGCCACCTCCGGCTCGGAGAACGTCACCTGCGGCACGGCGGCGTGGTCGGCGGTGGCCACGTGCGCACCCCAGGCGCCGTCGTCGACACGGGTTCCGGTGGCTCTGGCCACGATGACGTCGCCACACGCCCTGGCCTGGTACTTGCCCTGGTGGGTGAGCAGTACGCGGTGGTTCACGTCACCGGTGGCGTACAGCCAGTCGGTGCCCTTCACGAGCATGGTGTCGTCCACCTCGAGCCAGTCGCCGGGCTTCAGGCCGATCGTGTCGAGTCCGATGTCTGTGCTTCGGGGCGTGCGCCCAATCGCGACGAGCAGTTCCTCAGCGACGATCGGGTCGCCCTCCTTCAGGTGCAGCGTCACGCCGTTCCCATCACGCGTGACGGAGGCGGTCTCGCCCGCGCGGATCGTCACGCCGAGCCGCTTCAGGCCGGCGGTCACCATGTCGCGGGCGAAATCCTCCTGGTTGGCGAGCAGCGCGCCCCTCGCGATGATGGTCACGGCCGTGCCGAACGTGGCATACGCGGTGGCGAGCTCGACGGACACCACGCCGCCGCCGATGATGGCCAGCGACTTCGGTGCTGTCTTGGCACTGGTGGCTTCGCGTGGAGTCCACGGTTTCGCGTCGAGCAGCCCTGGCACATCGGGCAGCAGCGGGTCGGACCCGGTGCTCACCACGACCGCGTGCCGGGCGGTGAGCACGGTGGTTGCGCCATGCGCTCCTGTGACCGTCACCTGCTTCTCGCCGGTGATGCGACCGTGGCCGCGCAGCAGGTCAATGCCGGCGCCGGCGACCCAGTCCACCTGGCTCTGGTCATCCCAGTTGTGGGTCATCACGTCACGCCGCGCGAACACCGCCGCGACGTCGAGCTTGCCGGTCACGGCCTCCCTGGCTCCACCCACGCGTTGGGCGGCTCGCAACACATTGCCAGAGCGGATGAGCGCCTTCGACGGCATGCACGCCCAGTACGAACACTCCCCGCCCACGAGCTCGCTCTCGATGAGAACCGCAGTCAGGCCGCCCCGCACGGCCCGATCGGCCACGTTCTCGGCGACCGCGCCGCCGCCGATCACGATGACGTCGTACTCGGTCGTTGTCATGACTGCTCCTTCAGAATCACGGGTGCGCCCCACCCGTCGTAGACGCCGTTGTGGCGGTGGGCGAGATCGAACATGTGCTCGACGAACCTGTCGACAGAGTCCAGCTCAACATCACTGGCCGTGTGAGCTTCGACCGACCAGGTGAGTCGCTTGCGTTCGATCGACGACGTGAACCCGTCGTCGTTCAGTTCGACGGAGGCGGCCCGGGCGTCCGACTTGTGGCGGAAGAACAGGAAGTGGTCGACCTCGCGCGCAACCTCGAGCCGGTCACCGAGTTTCGTGCGCTGGGCGGTCTGCTCCGCGTCCATCGCCCGCATCGAATCGAGGCTCTGCTGGGTGCGTTTCACGGCTACCGCCCCACGAACTCTGCAGTCGTGCGCGTGGCGAAAGCCGTCATGCCGATGGCGGCATCCTCGCTGGTCGCGAGCCGCACCAACGCCGGTTGAAGTGCGGATTCGGCGGCTGGGTCGCCCTCGCGAATCGCGAGCCGCGCGTTCTGCAACGCGGCCTGCACGGCCAGCGGCGCCTGCGCGGCGATCCGCTGGGCGAGCTCCAGACCGCGTGCGTACTGCTCGCCGTCGGGCACGACCTCCTGCACAAGGCCGATACGCAGCGCCTCAGCGACGTCGAATTGGTCGCCGGTGAGAATCCAGCGCATCGCGTTGCCCCAGCCCACGGCGCGGGGAAAGCGGATGGTGGCGCCGCCGAACGGCAGAATGCCCCGCGCGACCTCGAGCTGCGCGAAGCTCGTCGAGGCGGCGGCAACAGCAATGTCGCTGGCCAGGATCAGCTCGATGCCGAGGGTGAGGCAGATGCCCTGCACCGCGATGACCACCGGCTTGGACAACTGCTCGCCGGAAACCTGCCATGGGTTGATTCCGCCCTCGGGCACGATGTCGAGCCCGTCAGCGCCGATGCGCGGAGCCACGTCGGCCAGGTCGAGGCCGCCGGTGAAGTGATCGCCGTGTGCGAAAACGAGGGCGACCCGCAGGTTGGCGTCGTGCTCCAGCTCGCCGTAGGCCGCGGAGAGTTCCCGCAGCAGCGCGAAGTCGGCCGCGTTGCGCTTCTCCGCTCGATTGAGTCCGATCAGCAGCACGTGGCCAACGCGCTCGAGGGTGATGCGAGAATTCATCCTTCGATCGTACGGCGAGCGCCCCACAACTGTCTGCCGGTCCGCTAGGTTCTAGTCACCAATCCAGATGGGGGCTCCTGTGTACAAATCAATCGCGCCATTCGCGCTTCTCGCCGTCGCTTCGGCGGCCCTGCTCACCGGCTGTGCCTCTGGGCCGGCCACCGATACGGCAGAGCACTTCGCCACCTCGACCGAGGACACCCTCGAGCAGAGCGTCGGCAGCCGCCCCGTGGTCGACTGCGGAACCGACCCGATCGAACTGGTCGACGGCACCGTGGTCACCTGCGTGCTGACTGACCCGTCGACCGGCACCCAGTACGACACGTCGGTCACCATCAGCGAGGTCAAGGGATCCGACTACCACATCGATGTGAAGGTGGCCGATTCGCCGAAGGAGTAGCGCTCAGGCGCTCAGGGCGCCCAGGATCCGCAGGATGGTGGGCATGTCGTTCACGGCTTCCTCGCTGGAGGCAGGCGCGAACTCGGTGATGCCAGCCCCGGCGAGCGGGAACTTCGCCTTTACGGCCTTGACCAGCGCGACGAGCTCTTCACCGGTCACGCCGAAGGGCTCCGGGTAGCCGAGGCCAATGAAATCGCCGGGGTCGAGCACGTCGAGGTCGATGTGCAGGTAAACGGATGCCGCCCCGGTCGCGGCGATCGCGGCAACGAGCCTCTTCGGCGTGAGGTCATCCACCCCGATACTCACGAGCCCTGCGGACTTCGCGTAGGCATCCTCAGCCTCGTCCGCGGCCCTGACCCCGGCGAGGATGAGGCGCTCCTTCGGCAGGATCGCGCTAGGAACGAGCGACCCGGCTCCCTCTCCCAGCAGCGTGCGCAGCACCATCCCGTGAAACGCCTTGGACGTGCTCGACTCCGGAGTGTTGAGGTCGGGGTGCGCGTCGAGCCACACGACGGCGACATCCTCTCCGGCTGTGACTTGTTTCAGGCAGTGGCCGATGGCGGCGAGCTCGACGCCGCAATCGCCGCCGATGGTGACCACGGGGCCGGTCGCGAGGTCGAGTTCGGCCAGCATGCGGTCGCGCACCATGAGCACGGAGGATGCGCGCGCGACTCCAGTGCCCTGCTCGTCGCCCGCCTCAAGCGGCACGTCGATCACCGTCGTGGATGACGATGGCAGGTCACCGCGGATGGCGGACGCGCCGTCCACGAGGCGCATGGCCCGGGCGGAGCCCGAGCCCTGCCACTGGGGGACGACGAGGAAGGTGGCTGGCATGGCTACAAGTATGCCGAGCTACGCGGTCGGGAAGGTCGCCTTCGCCAGGTTGGCGCGCAGTTCCTCAGCGTTCTGACGCACGACATACGCGGGCTGGTCGCGCTGCACGCGCCAGCTCTCGCTCAGCGGGCCGACGTCAACCGTGTCGAAACCAAACTGGTCGTAGAGCTTCGTGAGGGCCGCGGTCGCCTCGGGGTGGTCACTCGAGGCCGCGAGTGCGCGGCGGTTCGGGGTGCCCGCGGGCGTGCCGTCGGTGGTGATGGCCTCGCTGCCGATGTGGTTGAAGCCCTTCACAACCTGGCTCTGCGGCAGGTGCTTCTGCAGCAGGCCGGTGCTGGTGTCTGTGCCCGTGTCGAGCGCTGGAACGTGGCCGTCACGCTCGTGGTAGTAGTTGTTGGTATCGATGACGATCTTTCCGGCGAGCGGGGCGACCGGCACATCCGCAAACTTGCCGAACGGGATCGTCACCACCGCGATGTCCGCGGCCTCGGCCGCTTCCGCCGTGGTCGCCGCGCGAGCCTTCGGCCCGAGCTCGGCGATGAGGTCGCTGAGCGTCTCCGGTCCGCGTGAATTGCTCAATACGACGTCGTAGCCGTTCTCGATCGCCTTGCGCGCTACCTGGCTGCCGATGTGACCGGCGCCGATGAATCCAATTGTTGTCATGCCAGATGCAACTGATTCACGGGCGGGTATCTTCCCGCAGTGGTTACTTCGCTGCGTTCTCCCGGCGGACGGTCAGCAGGAGCGCGCCCGCGGCCAGGGCCAGGGCTGCGATACCGCTGCCGATGATCAGGGAGTCGGTGCCGGTCGCGGCGAGCTGCGCCGTGCAGACCTGCTCGAGCACGACCTGAGTGAGGGCCGTGTCGTAGAGGTCGGCCTGCACGGCCGCCTGCAACGCGGTTGATGCGTTCGTCATGGCGAGGGACAGGGACGCAATGTTCGCGGCTACCGTCGAGTAGGCCGGAATCGGTGTCACGTTGGTGATGGCCGTGTTCACTGACGTGATGTACGCGTCGACGGCGGTACCCCACGCCCCGTTGGCCGCGGTGTACGCGGCGAGCGTGCCTCCCGTGGTGAGCGCGGTATTGAAGCCGTTAATGGTGGCGGTCCAGGTGGCCTGATTAGCCGGATCGGCAACTTGCAACGCGGCGGCCAGGCTGCTGAGGTCCGTACTGAGGTTGCTGACGTAGCCGCTCACAGTAGTGCTGGCCGCGGCCTCCTGTGCGTCGATGCTGGCCTTGATGGCATTCCACTCGACGACGGTGGTCGTGGGCCCGACGCCGCTGAGTTCGCTGGCAATGGAACCGGCCACCCCCGAGAGGGTCGTCGGCAGGCTGGTCAGGGGATTGGTCTTCGTTCCGTAGGTCTGCCACGGGAGGGTCGCTGCATTGGGCTGGGAGACACACACGGTCTCGTCGTGAACAGCCGCGGGTGCCGAGGCCGGAGCCGCACTCGCCGCGCCTGCTGACGCGAACGCGGAGAAAGCGGCGACAGCGATGGTCATGGCAACGAGACGGGAGGGCAGGCGCATGAGCACACGCTAGCGGAAATCGGGGGCCAAAGAGAGCACGCCTCAGCTCGTCGGGCACGAAAAAGGGGACGCCGCAAGGGCGCCCCCTTTCACGATTACGTGGTCTACTCGCCCGAGGTCACGGCCTTCGGGGCGCCACCGGACTTCAGGGCGGCGAGGCGGGCATCCACCTCGGCCTGCTTGCCCAGGTCGTCCAGGCTGTTGAACTGGGCGTCCAGGCTGGATGCCGCGAGCTCCTGCTGCCCCGCGACCTTGGCCTCCTCGCGGCGCACCTTGTCCTCGAAGCGGCTGATTTCACTGGTCGGGTCCATGATGTCGATGCTCTTCACGGCCTCCTGCACCTGGCTCTGGGCATCCGCTGTCTTCGAGCGTGCGACGAGCTCGTCGCGCTTCGAGGTGAGCTCGCTGAGCTTCACGTGCATCTGGTCGAGGCCCTGCTTGAGCTGTTCAACGACCTGGTTCTGCGAGGCGATCGTCGGCTCGGCCTGCTTCGCCTCGTTCTCGGACGAGACCTGCTTGCCGAGGGCGATCTTCGCGAGGTTGTCGAACTTGTCGGCGTCGGCGACATTGCCGGCTGCGCGCAGTTCGTCGCCCTTGGCGCTGGCAGCGAGGGCCTTGCGGCCCCAGTCGGCCGCGGCATCCACGTCTTCCTGGTGGTCCTGCTCCATGAGGCGCAGGTTGCCGATGGTCTGGGCGACGGCGCTCTCGGCCTCGGCGATGCTGTTGGTGAAGTCGCGCACGAGCTGGTCGAGCATGAGCTGCGGATCCTCGGCCCCGTCGATCATGGCGTTGATGTTCGCACGGACCAGTTGGCCGATTCGCCCGAGGATGGATTGCTTGGACATGGAGTTGTGCCTTTCGTTGGTTACGCCTGGTCGTGCTCTGAGCCTGTTTAGAACCTACCGCCGCGACTGCGACCGCCACCACTGCCGCGTGAGCTGCTACCGCGGGAGCTGCCGCCGAATCCGCTTGAGCGAGTTCGGCCACCTGAACCGCCGAATACGCTGCCTCCGCTGCGACTTGGCCGGTAACTGCTACCGCCCGACGATCCGCCGAACCAGCCGCCGCCACTGTTGTCGCCGCCGCCGTTGCCGAAGACCAGGTCGCCAATGATTCCGCCGAGGCCCGTGCCTCCCGAGCCGCTGTAACCCGAGTCCTCCTGGTAGGCGGAACTCGAGGTGTAGCTCTCCACCTCGTTGCTGGCGAGGTTCATCGCGATCGAAGCGAGGTCATTCGCCTGCTGCGCCTCGGCGAGCGCAGCCACCGGGTCACTGGCTGACAGCGAGATTGCCTGGGCGAGGTGCCGGTCCGCTTCGCTGATGCGGGTGCGTGCGGTCTCGCTGATCGATCCGCGCCGGGTCGTGATGTACTGCGAAGTGCTGGTGATGTTGGACCGGGCGCTCGAGATCGAGGTGTCGAGCTGGGCTGTGGCGCGAGCGATGCGATCCTGGGCGTCGCGCGTGGTCGTGAACACCTGGTCGAGGGCGGCGTTCGCCTTCTCCACCTGGGCGAGGCTGCCGAGTGGGTCGCCCGGGCCAGAGGTCGCCGCGGCGAGTGCCTCCTCCGCAGCGGCGATCGCGCTCGCGAGGCCACTGTCGGTCGGCAGTACCCTGGCCGCTGCGATGTCCTGCCGGGTGTCTGCCACCGCCGCGTCGAGCTTGGAGCTGGCCTCGGTGAGGCCTTTCGCCAGCGCGTCGATTGCGTCGAACAGCGTGCCGACCTGCCCGACACTGGCCTGGGCGGTGCGCACCGCGATCGCGGCCTCGCTGCTCTTCTCGGCAGTGATCGCGGCATCCGCCTTCTTCTCCGCGGCCTCCGCGAAGGCCAGCAGCTTGTCTGCTTGCACGATGTTCTGGCTCACACTCGACACGGCCGCGGCCGAGTACTGCGCCGTGAGCGCGGCGAGCGATTTCTCGGCGTCCGCGTGCCGGGTCTTCGCGGCATCCGTCTGGGTGCGGGCCTCTGCGAGCGCCGCCGGCGCGTTCTTCTCAAGCTTGCGCAGGTCGTCGAAGGCGTCGGCCTGGGCGTCGAGCTCCTGGTCGGCGGCCTCGCAGAGCTGGATGATCTGGGTGGTCATCGCGCGCTTCTGCTCCGCGGTCTCCGGCGTCGCGTCGTCCAGTTGCTGACGCAGGGTGAAGGCCTGCTTCACCTTGTCGGAGGCGCTCTTCAGGGTCGCGGTGAAATCCGCTGTCGCGTCGTCGCCGAACTGGGCCACAGCGAAGCCGAGCTCCTGTTCGCTCGTCTTCAGCGAGTCGTCGAGTTGCACGAGCAGGGTACCCGCCCGCTGGTCGAGCTCCTTCTGGGTCATCTGGTCAGGAACGGATGCCACCGAGCCATCCGCGCGCCGCTTGCGCACCCGGGAGTAGATGAACGCACCCACCCCGCCGACCACGATGACGCCGCCCACGATGGGCACGACGGGGCTGATCGCCGGCGCGCTGGACCCGGTCTCGGGCGCGCTCGGCTCGTTCGGGCCAACGACGCCGGTCGCGGCCGCGGCGTAGCCCTGCGCTGCGGCGATCGCGCCGCCCGCCCAGTCGTCGGAGCGGAGCTGGGGAATGAGGAAGTCGGTCTCGACCTCGGAGAGCTGGGCGTCCGTGAGTGGGAACGCCGGAGCCACCGATACCTCGAAGTTGCGATCCTCGGTGGCGATTGCGAGGAGCAGGTCATCGTCGCCGAGGCCATTGCGGGTGGCCGTGGCATCCGCCCACGCGCCCTGCCCGCCACTGGCGCCGGTGAAGGTATCGACGTAGACCACGAAGAGCTGGATGTGCGCCCGGTTGTACAGGTCGTCGAGCGCGGCCTGCACCTGTGCCTCCTGGCCCGTAATCGCACCGACGGTGTCGAGCACGTAGGCGCCGCCCAGGTCGACCGGGTCTTCGGCGTGTGCGGCTCCGGCACCCAGCGCCATCACTCCGAGGAAGACCGCAAGGCCGACGCCTGACCGCATGCTTGACCGCACGTTTGAGTGCATTGACGAGCTCCCTTTCGAGGATGACCAACTCTCGGATTCTATCGAGCGGCGTTGAGCACTGCCCGGGTCAGCTCGAGCCGGATTGCAACGAACGCGTCTCACTGGGTCTTCCCTGAGAGTCTGCTGCGCTGCCACAATGAGCGCGACTGCGCTGCTGGACAGCGCGGCAAACAAGTGGAGGAATACCTAATGGCAACTGTTGACAAGGAATCGGCGAACTGGCGCCTGTTCGGTGGTGGTGGTCTGCTCGTCGGTGGCCTGCTCTGGCTCATCGCGGCGATTGTGAGTTATGCCGCCCCGGGGCCGATCGGCCTCTGGCTCGGCCTCATCGGGGTGCTCGTCGTCGGCATCGCGCTGTTCTTCGTGGCTTTCGGTGAGACGGGATCGAACGGTGCCGTTGGCGCATCCGGCCTGGGCAAAGTCGCCCTGGTCGTGTTCGGTGCTGGCTGGGTGCTCATCGCGGTCTCCCAACTGCTCGGTGCGCTCGCGGTCTCTGCGCCCGACATCATCGCGAAGATCGCCGCCGTGCTCATCATCGTCGGTGGCGTGGTCTCCGCCCTCGTGATCTACCAGCGCAACGTGGCGCACGGCGCTGCGCGCTGGGTGCTCTTCGTGCCGGTGATCGTGGGAGTCCTGTGGGCCATCGCCGGTCCGCTCGGCTGGGTCTCATTCGGTAGCTGGTGGCTTGGAGCAGTTCTGGCCGGCCTCTACGCGATCACGGGCCTGCTGTATTTGTTGAACCGCAAGGACGTGGGCTAGGTTCTATCCCACAAAGGAAAGGCGCCGTCACAATGATGTGACGGCGCCATTCTTTTGCCCGCTACTGGATGGTCACCGTCTGGGCGGGCCCGGTAACGAGGTCGACGCCGGGCGTCGGTGTCACCGAGACGTCGGGCAAGAAGTCCATGGCCACACTGAGCTGGTAGTCGCCGGCGGGCAGCGCGGGCAGGTCGGCGCGGAACGACTCGAGCTCGTCGTCGGCCACGCCACAGCGAACCGGAACGATGGATGCCGCGAGCTCGATCGACTGGCCTGGTGCGAGATCCACCACCTGCGCCAGATCGATCGTGGGTCCGTTGCTGTGCCACAGCACGATTCCGCCCTGGGACACGGTCACGGCCGGGGCCGCGCCGATGGACCCGGTCACCCGGGTGGCCCCGAGGTTGGTCAGTCGCACGCTTCCGTCGACCGGAGCGGTGCCCGCGGCGATCGGGGATGCGAACTCGGCGTCGAGTTGCAGGCCGGTCACACTCGGCGCGACATCGGAGACGGGCCCGGTGCACAGGTTGATCTTGTCGGCGGGGGCGCGTTTGATCGAGTCGTTGGTCGTGCTGTCGTTGTCCGACGCGCCGCTGCCGGCCTCCGGGGCGTAGAGGGTCGAGACCGAGCTGTCCGACGCCTGCTGGGGCTGGAGGGCTGAGACACCGAGGAAGCCAATGCCAAGGACGGCCAGCGTGGACACGCCGCCAACCGCCAGCTGCCGGGGAAGGCGCCGCGCCCGGCTGCCGCGGATGACCTTGGCCACGTCGATGCGAGCGGACGGGGCATCCGTCTCGCCGAGCATCTTCCTCAGGTCGGATTCACTGGGCACGAGACGCTCCGATCTCGTCGCCCGGTTCATGCATCGGCTCTTCGAGCGCGATGGCCATCTTGCCGAGGGCGTCGCTCAGGTAACGCTTCACGGCCCCGGAGCTGATCTCGAGGTTCTCAGCAATGTCGTCTACCTTGAGGTCCTCGTAGTACCTGAGCACGATGCAGGCGCGCTCGCGCGGCGTGAGCTTCATCAGTTCGCCGCGCATATCAATGCGCGACTCGGTCTCAGCGTCGCTCGACTCGCGCAGCTCGGGCTCGGCCTGCAGGTGGGCGATGCGGCGCCAGCGGCTGGTGCGACGACCGGCGTCCAGGTAGGTGTTCAGGATGGTGCGGCGCACGTAAGCCTCAGCACTCGCGATCGTGAAGCCGTTGCGCAGGCGACCGAACGTCTTCACAAGCGAATCCTGCACGAGGTCGGCGGCGTCATCCCGGCTGCCGCAGATCAGGTAGGCGTAGCGGGTGAGGGAGTCGCCGCGTTCGGCGACGAGTCGGGTGACCACGTCTTCCCAGCGCTCGGCAGAGTCCGCGGTGCGCGCCATGCCCTGCCTCCTCGCCTCATCGACAATTCTGCCTGAGGTCGGGGCGAACGAGATCGCGGTTGTGGTCACACTGTTTAAGACGACCGAGGGGTGGGTTTCGTTGGTTGAGTAGCGCGCCAGCGCGTATCGAAACCCGCCCAGTTGCCGGAGGTTTCGATACGGCCGCGGGCGGCCTACTCAACCCACCGGGTTTCGATACGGCCGCGGGCGGCCTACTCAACCAGCGGTGTGGCTAGGCGAGGCGCGACCGCAGGATGCCGAGCTGGCGTCCCATTGCCTCCGGCACGCGGTCCCCGAACGTCGCGAAGAACTCCTCGGTGGAATCCGCCTCGGCGCCCCAGGCCGCAGCGTCGATGGCGAAGAGCTGGCGCATCCGCTCGGCGTCGATGTCGAGCCCGTCGAGGTTGAGGCCGCTGTCGGTTGGAACGAGTCCGATCGGGCTCTCGACCGCAGAGACCTGGCCGTCGACCCGCTCGAGAATCCACTCGAGCACCCGCGAGTTCTCGCCGAAGCCCGGCCAGAGGAAGCTGCCATCCGCTGCCTTGCGGAACCAGTTCACCTGGAAGATGCGCGGCACGGTGCTGGTCGCGCGCAACTTCTGGCCGACGCTCAGCCAGTGCGACCAGTGATCGGCCATGTTGTACCCGCAGAACGGGAGCATGGCGAACGGATCGCGTCGCAGCTCCCCGACTGTGCCTTCGGCGGCCGCCGTCTGCTCGGATGAGATCGTGGCGCCCATGAAGACGCCATGCTCCCAATCCCGTGCCTCCACCACTAGCGGCACGTTGGTCGCGCGGCGGCCACCGAAGATGATTGCGTCGATGACGACGCCCCGTGGGTCGTTCCAGTCGTCCGAGATACTCGGGCACTGGTCGGCCGCAACGGTGAACCTGGAGTTGGGGTGGGCGGCGGGGCCAGCGGATGCCGGGGTCCAGTCGTTGCCCTCCCAGTCGATGAGGTGGTCGGGCGCCACATCGGTGAGCCCCTCCCACCACACGTCGCCGTCGTCGCGCAGTGCGACGTTCGTGAAGATCGTGTTGCCCCAGATCGTGTCGATGGCGGTGGCGTTCGTCGACGGCCCGGTGCCGGGCGCGACGCCGAAGAAGCCGGCCTCGGGGTTGATGGCGCGCAGGCGGCCGTCGGCCCCCGGAGCAAGCCAGGCGATGTCATCGCCGATGGTCTCGACCTTCCACCCCGGGATGGTGGGAGTGAGCATCGCGAGGTTGGTCTTCCCGCAGGCCGACGGGAACGCCGCAGCGAGGTGGAAGACCCGGCCGCGCGGGTTGGTGACCTTGAGAATCAGCATGTGCTCGGCGAGCCAGCCCTCGTCGCGGGCCATCACCGACGCGATGCGCAGCGCGAACGCCTTCTTGGCGAGCAGGGCGTTGCCGCCGTACGCCGAGCCGTACGACCAGATCTCGCGCGTCTCCGGGAAGTGGCTGATGTACTTCGTGTCGTTGCAGGGCCACGGCACGTCCTCTTCGTGCTCGCCGAGGGGAGCGCCGACGCTGTGCACGGCCTCGACCCACTCCGTGTCGGGGCCGATGAGCTCGAGAGCTGCGGTGCCCATGCGAGTCATGATGCCCATGCTCGCGACGACGTAGGGGGAGTCGGTGAGCTGCACACCGAGGCGGGAAAGAGGGGATCCGAGGGGGCCCATCGAGAAGGGGATCACGTACATCGTGCGACCGCGCATGCTGCCGTAGAAGAGTTCGTTGAGCGTGGCACGCATCTCGGCGGGCGCGCGCCAGTTGTTGGTGGGGCCGGCATCCGCTTCGTTCTCAGAGCAGATGTAGGTGCGGTCCTCGACGCGGGCGACATCGGCCGGGTGGCTACGCGCCAGGAAGCTGTAGGGGCGGTGCTCCGGGTTGACCCGGGTGAGCGTGCCCTGATCGACCATGAGCTTGAGGAGGTGGTCGCGTTCGGCCACGGATCCTGTGCACCAGACCACGTCGTCCGGGGTGGTCAGCGCGGCGATGCGCTCGACCCAGGCAACGAGTTGTTCATCGGCGCCCTCGGGGGCCGAGGAGCGGGCGGTCACGGGCGGGGCGGTCATGGTCATGTCATTCCTCCGTCTGTGTGGTGGCTGCAAATTCGTGGTGTTATTCCATGATGCGCGGCTGAACCGAGCAGCGGGCAAAGAAATCACTGGAAAGATCCCCGTTTCTTTCGATATGGTGAAGGCATGACCGATCTTGTGACCCTGGGGCAGCGAATCCGCCACTACCGCACCGCCAAGTCGATGACTCTCGACCAGCTGGGCGCTGTCGTGGGCATGGCCGGCAGCCAGCTCTCGCTGATGGAGAACGGCCGCCGCGAACCGCGCCTGACCTTGCTCACCCAGCTCGCCGACATCTTCGGCGTGCCGGTGAACGACCTCCTGAGCGACGCGCCCCCGTCGCCGCGCGCTGCCCTCGAGATCGACCTCGAGCGGATGCAGCGCAGCTCGGTCTACGCGTCACTCGGGTTGCCCGTGATCCGGCCGTCGCGCACGATGTCCGACGAGAGCCTCGAGGCGCTCGTCGGTATGCACCGGGAACTGGCTCGCCGCTCCCGCGAGGCGATCGCGACCCCGGAGGAGGCGCGCCGCGGCAACACGGAACTGCGCCAGCACATGCGCACGCTAGACAACTACCTGCCCGAGATCGAGGCGCTCGCCGAGAAGGTGGTGCGCGACGTCGGTCACACCACGGGTGCGCTGACCCACCGGTCGGTGAGCCGCATGGCGGAGCAGCTCGGCTTCGAGCTGGTGCACGTGCCCGACCTGCCGCACTCCGCGCGTTCGGTGACCGACCTCGAGAACGGACGCATCTACCTGCCACCCGCCTCGATCCCGGGCGGCCACGGGCTGAGGGGCATGGCGCTGCAGGCGATGGGGCACCGCGTTCTGGGGCACGAGCATCCGGTGACCTACGCGGACTTCTTGCAGCAGCGGCTCGAGATCAACTACTTCGCGGCCGCCGTGTTGATGCCGCTGCGGCAATCGGTCGACTTTCTCACCGCGGCGAAGGCGGATCGCAACATCGCGGTCGAGGACTTTCGCGATGCATTCGGCGTGACTCACGAGGCCGCAGCGTTGCGCTTCACCAACCTCGCTACGAAGCACCTCGACATGACCGTGCATTTTCTGCGGGTGGGCGACGACGGTGCCGTGTACAAGGCCTACGAGAACGACGGACTGCGCCTGCCAGTGGATGTCACCGGCAGCACAGAGGGCCAGCTCGTCTGCCGGCACTGGGCGGCCCGCACCGCCTTCGTGCGCACCAACCGCACGACCGAGTTCTACCAGTACACCGACACCCCGGAGGGCACCTTCTTCGAGTCGACCCAGACCGGTTCGGCGGATGGCGGCGAGTTCTCGATCACCATCGGCGTGCCGTTCGCGCACTCGAAGTGGTTCCGCGGGCGGGAGACGACGAACCGCACGGCCTCAACCTGCCCGGACGAGAACTGCTGCCGGCGCCCGGTCGCAGGCCTGTCGGAGCGCTGGTCGGGCAAAGCCTGGTCGAGCGCGAAGCTGCACGCGC